>JABFSD010000510.1 GCA_013140935.1 Acidobacteriota bacterium | reverse complement strand
GTTTATTTCATAAGCGCGCAACTCGTAGTCAATCTTGAGTTGATCGAGCATGCGCGCGGCAATCGTTTTCATATCGTAGGGCAAGCTGCCGAGCTTGCCCTATTTGGGTTGCGAGAAATAGGGCAAATCGCGAACAGCCTTGATGCAATTTCAAAGTTCGTTTTCCAACACAAAGTAAGCAACCGCGAGCAACACAAGCTAGACAGCTTGTGCCACCTCTGCCGCAAGCGCCGCTTCCCACGCGGCGTAAAGCTGTTGCGATTGCGCTTCGAGTCGTTGGTATTCGGCGTTGAGTTCGCCGAGCTTGACGTGATCGCGGGCGATAGCGTCCGTAGCCATTTCGGCAAACAACTCATCCATGCTGGCTTCGATGGTTTGAATCTTCGTTTCGAGTTCTTTCGCTTTGGAAGGCTTGTTGCGCGACTTGTTGGTTTTGCTTGCGGGTTTGGATGCAGCCTGTTTCGCGGCGGCTTGTTTCTCGGCTTCGCGTTCGGCGCGCATTTTTTCAGCAGTGGCGACTTGCGCTTCAGCGAGCGCGCGATGATGCGCTTCGTAAAATTCCGTATAGCCGCCGTCGAAATATTCCGCGCCTTTCCCTTCAGAGAAATACAGAATTTTCGTGCAGATGCGATCTAAAAAATAACGGTCGTGCGAAACGGTAATGATTGTCCCGTCGTATTCGTTCAGCGCCTCTTCCAGCGTTTCGCACGAAGCGATGTCCAGATGGTTCGTCGGTTCGTCGAGCAACAACACGTTGACGCGCGAATAGATCAGCTTGGCTAAGGCGAGTCGCCCTTTCTCGCCGCCTGACAAAGACGAAACCGATTTGAATACGTCGTCGCCGCTGAAAAGAAAGCGTCCGAGAAAGCCACGCAATTCGCCGTCGGCGACGCCATGGCCCGCGATGGTACGCAACTCACTCAACACGTCGTTGCGGTCATCCACGGTATGCAGCCGTTGATCGTAATAGCCCGTTACGACGCCGCTGCCCCAACGCACGGCTCCGGCAAGCGCAGGTAGTTGATTGAGCAAAGTACGCAACAACGTCGTCTTCCCGGTTCCGTTACCGCCGATGATGCCGAGCCGTTCGCCGCGCCTTAACAACAAATTCAAATCGCCCGCCAACACTTTGGTGCCGTAACCGACCGCCAGGTCTTCGAGCATCAACACCTGATCGCCCGTGCGGGCTGTCGGCTTGAGTTTGAAATTCGCGGTGTCGAGTTGGTTCACGCTTTCGAGCCGTTCGATTTTTTCAAGCTGTGTGCGGCGCGATTTGGCTTGCTTGGTTTTCTGTCCGGCGAGATTACGGCGGATGAAATCTTCAGTCTTGGCGATCATGCCTTGCTGCAATTCATAAGCGCGCTGTTGCTGCTCACGGCGCTCTTCACGCAACTCGAGATATTGCGTGTAATTGCCCTTGTAACTGTCCACCTTGCCGAATTCGAGATCGAGTACGCGCGTGACTGTGTGATCGAGAAAGAAGCGGTCGTGCGAAATGATGAGATAAGCCGACGGATATTTTGAAAGATATTCTTCCAGCCATTCGACGGCGTCTACGTCGAGATGGTTCGTCGGTTCGTCGAGCAACAAAATGTCGGGTTCGAGTAATAACAACCGCGCCAGACCGAGGCGATTCTTTTCGCCGCCCGACAGGCTTTCGGCGCGCTTGCCGAATTCGTCTTTGTCGAAACCCAACCCTAACAACACCCCTTCAGCACGTGAGTGAAAGGTGAAGCCGCCGCCGTCTTCGAAGGCGTGCTGTGCGTCGCTGTATTCGTGCATCACGCGTTCGAGTTCATCGCCTTGCGCTTCGGCCATGTCGTGTTCGAGCTCGCGCATTCTGGCTTCGAGCGCGATCAATTCGCTGAACACTTGCAACGCAGCGTCGAGTACGGTGTCGGCTCCCGCGAAATCTACGTGTTGCGCCAGCACGCCGACGCGGAAGTTTTTCATCCGCTCGAGTTCGCCGTGGTCGTGCGATTCGGCCCCGTTGATGAGGCGAAAAATGGTCGTCTTGCCCGCGCCGTTGCGGCCTACGAGGCCGACATGTTCGCCGGGATTGAGTTGGAAGCTGACACCTTTGAGTACGTCCTGGGTGCCGTAAGATTTGGTGACTTCTGCGAGACGGAAAAGCATAGGTTAAATATCGATAAAGCGGGCAGAAAGAAGGAGAGACGAAAGACAAGTTACTGCGTTTGTCTTTCGTCTCTCCTTCTCACGTTCTCAGATTCTCTCGTGCTATTTTTGGGGCGAAGCCGCACTGGCGGGGGAAGTCGCAGGCGAAGCACTCGACACCGGACGCAACACGCCGAAGCTGTTCGGATTGTCGTAAGTGGATTTCGCCAGCACGTTGTCAATTTTCGATTCGTCGCGCGCGCGCGTGAGCAACGCGGCGTTCAGCAACGAACGGCGCTGATTCAGGATGTAATCCGAAATCTGTTTGCGGACTTCGGCATCTTCCACCGTGAGTTGGCGGCGTTCGGTGCGCTTTTGCGTGAGCTTGAAAATGTGGAAGCGTCCACGCTGATCTTTCAACGGGCCGACACGGTCGCCTTCGCTCATCGCCATCAGCTTGGCGCCGAGGTCGGCGGGCAAGCCCGCTTGCGCGAGTCCGGCAAATTGCGTTTGCGGAATGAAGGGCAAATCGCCCGCCTGCAAAGCGCTTTGATCTTCTGACTGGCCGCGCGCCAACGTGGCGAAATCGGTTCCGCTGGCTAACCGCCGACTGATGTCGGCGATCTTGGCTTGCGCGGCGACCGGGTCTTTCGCATCGTTTTTCATGCCGTTGTCGGCGGGGTCAACGATGATGTCGGCCACTGCGACGCCGGGTTCGGCAATGAACTGTTGCGGATTGGATTTGAAGAAATCGGTGATCTCGCGGTCTTGCACTTTCAACGTCGCGCCGAGTTTGTCTTGCAGCCGTTGAATCGCCATCTGTTTGCGAATGTCGGCGCGCACGCCGTCTTGCGTTTGCCCGCTGTTTTTCAACTGCTTGTCGAACTCTTCTTCGGTCATCCCGGCTTCCTGTTTTTGCTTCTGGATGAACTCGTTGATTTCCTGATCGGTCGGATTGATGCCGTCTTTCTGCGCGCGTTGATAGAGCACTTCCTGCTGAATCAGTTCATCCAGCACCTGCAAGCGCGCCGAAGCGAGTTCGAGCGGAGAAAGCGGACTGTCATTCGCCTGACGTTTGGTGATGCGGTCTACTTCTTCGACGGTGATGGTGGTGCCGTTGACGGTCGCCGCCGCTTCTTTGCCGCTGCTCGACGCGGGCGACGAAGCGCCGCTGCTGCCGCCGCAGCCCGATAAGAAAAGCGCCAGGCTCAATAAGCCGGTGGTGGGGATGGCAATGAGATATTTACTCACGGTGTTGTTTAGCTCCTTAAAATTAAGTAGGACAGGTTCGCAACCTGTCCGCTTTCTGATGACAGTAAGACAGGTTACGAACCTGTCTTACCCAATATGTTAGGCCAACGCGATCACTTCGATTTCGACTTTCACGTCCCGCGGCAGGCGCGCGACTTCAACGGTGGAACGCGCCGGTTTCGACGCGTCGAAAAACTTTGCATAAACCTCATTCAACGCGGCGAAATCATTCATGTCCTTGATAAACACCGTCGTCTTGATGACGCGGCTCAACGACGAACCGGCGGCTTCGAGTACGGCTTGCGCGTTCAACAAGACGCGCTCGGTCTGCGCTTTGATGTCGCCTTCGACGATTTGCATCGTCGCCGGATCGAGCGGAATTTGCCCCGAACAAAAAATCAGGCCGTTGGCCTTGATCGCTTGCGAATAAGGGCCAATGGCCGCCGGAGCCTGCGCGGTCTGAATGATGTCCATCGCTTGATGTTTCCTTCGATGATTGCGTTGGGTTTGAAATTAAGGCGCGGATTGTACGAATCGCTTTCACGGAAAGCAAAACGCACCAGTGGTGCGCCAGCGTCCCGCGCGTGGTGCGCCAGCGGGACGCTGGCGCACCGCGTTCATTTCACGTTGATGCGCACGGTATTCGATATGCGCCCATCCGCCGTCAGCGTAACGTTCACGTCGCCCCGTCCAAACAAAGCGCGCGGCAAGCGCACGTTGACTTGATCGAGCCCGATGAAGCCGGGCGATTCGCCGACGTAAAACACTTCGCCGTTGAGATCGGCGTAACGCACTGTGACATTCGTCAGCGCGCTACGTCCGCGCAAGCCCGTGCCGTAAAGAATCAAAAACACCTGATCGCTTTCGGGGCCGAGATCAATCGGTGTGGCGACAAAACGATTCGTCGCCGCGTCGAAGCGCGCGATGGTTTCAAACGTTTGCGAGCCATCGGCCTTCACCCGAAACGTGAGCGCGGTCGGTACGCCTTGCCCGTCGCCATTGGCCGTGAACAAGCCCGGCGCAACATTGACGACATTCAACACGCCCGTAATCAATGCGCCATCCGCCGCGCTGATCGTCACCGTGGCGATGCCCTCCGCCGTGCCGGACGGAACCAGATAATTGATTTGTCCGGGGCTGACAAAAAACAGCGGCGCGAGACGTTCGATGCCGAAGCTGTCGCGTACTCGCACGCTCACGCCTGCCAGTGTCACCGGCAACGGATTCGTCACGCCGAAATCAATCGCAGGCGCAAGCCTTTCGCCGAAGGCCGCGACGATGGAATCAGGCGCGACCTGCGCCGCATAGCTCGCCGCTGAAACGCTCGCAATAGCACGTACGGTCGCAGCCGCTTGCACTTTGCGCACGCGGTGATTGCCCGTGTCGGCGATGAAAATGTTGCCTTGCGCGTCTACGGCGACGCCTTGCGGGACGGATAGCACGGCGGAACTCGGCGCGCTGTTGTCGCCGCCGAAGCCCTGCGCGCCGCTGCCCGCCACGGTCGTAATCATTCCGCTGGCAAGCGAAACTTTGCGAATGCGTTGATTGCCTTGATCAGCGATATAAACATCGCCCGCCGCATCAACCGCCAACAGGCGCGGTTCGTTGAGTGCGGCGCTGCTGGCGGCGCGGTCGTCGCCGTTGAAGGTCGCATTGCCCGTACCCGCAATCGTCGTGATCGTATTCGTGCCCGCCGCGACGCGACGCAGGCGTTGATTGCCCTGGTCTATGAAATAAAGATTGCCTTGTGCGTCGAGGGCTACGCCGACCGGTGCGAACAGTTGCGCTTGCGTGGCAGGGCCGCCGTCGCCGCTGAAACCGATTTCGCCATTGCCCGCGACGGTGCTGATCTTGCCGTCGCTCACCGTGACTTTGCGTACGCGCTGATTGTTGGTGTCGGCGATATAAACATTGCCCTGACTGTCGAGCGCGACGCCGGTGGGCGAACTGAGTTCGGCTTGCACGGCGAGTCCCCCGTCGCCGCGATTGCCATCAATACCAGTGCCCGCAATCGTCGTAATCCGTCCATCTCCATTGGCGGCCACCGTCACTTTACGCACGCGATTATTCAACGTATCGGCAAGGTAAACGTTGCCCGCCGAATCTACGGCAAGGCCGCGCGGTTGATTCAAATTCGCATCCACCGCCAGACCGTTGTCACCGCCGTTGCCGACGATGCCGTTGCCCGCGAATGGGACGATCTGTCCGTTGGGCGTAATGCGCCGCACGCGATGCGTCGCATCAGCGACGTAAACGTTGCCGCGCGCGTCTACGGCGACGGCACGCGGCGACAGCAGTTGCGCCAACGTCGCCGCGCCGCCGTCGCCTTCGCCACCCGCCGTGCCATTGCCCGCCAGCGTAGTCACAAGTTGGGTCGGCGCGAACGTCACCGCCAGCGTAAGCGTCGCCGTATTGCCGCCCAGGTCATACGCCGTAATCGTGATGTTGTTGAGGCCGATGGCTAAGGGCACAGCAGCAATCGTCCACGCGCTCGTGCCCGCCGCCAGACCGCTACCGCCGCGATCATTCGCCCATTGCACTGCGAGCAAGGCGCTGTTGTCAGTCGCCCCGCCCGTCAAACGCAACGGGCTGGCAGTCGCCGTGAACGTGTTGCCAGAAGTCGGTTGCGTCAACGTCAAGACCGGCGGCGTCGTGTCGCCTGCCGGAACCGGTTGCACGACGCGTACGCGATGGTTGTCGCGGTCGGCGACGTAAACACGTCCGGCGGCATCGCTGATGACGCCGGTCGGACAGAAGAATCGCGCCGCCGAGGCTGCGCCGCCGTCGCCGCCATAACCCGTAATGCCAATGCCTGCGTAAGTGATAATCGTACCGTCAGCGACATTCACGCGGCGCACTTTGTCGTTGAACGTATCGGCAATCAGCACGTTGTTTT
>JABFSD010001127.1 GCA_013140935.1 Acidobacteriota bacterium | reverse complement strand
AGCCCGTCGCGTTGTTCGGCGTTGAGCTTTTTTGAATCGTTGAGTTCGCGCAGCTTGTAACCTTCGGGCAAGATGACGGCGCTGGCGACGACCGGACCAGCGAGCGGACCGACGCCAGCTTCGTCAACGCCGGCGACGAATTTGAAACCTTGCTGCCAGAGTTCGTTTTCGTATTTCAGCAAAAAGCGCAAACGTTGCCCTTCGATTTGATTGGCCTGGCGGCGCTTGCGTAACTGCGCGGCGAGTTGGCGCGCGCCGCTGCGCGCGTCTTGTTCGAGTGCGGCGAGCAATCCGTGCGGAATCGTCGCGTCTTCGCTTAACAATTCCACTTTGAGTTGCGTGACGGGCAACGCCAGCCATTCATCGAGTGAAGTCATCGGTGGTGAATCTGTTTTCTCTGGGTGAACGTAAGAAGGGCGGTGGAACAAGATGGTATCTTGTTCCGCCTCATCAGGAACAAGATACCATCTTGTTCCACACTTAGCATTGCGAACGAGCGTAGGAATAAAATGCGCTGCCGATGTGATAAAGATGACGGCAAGGAATTAAAATTATGCTGATAAAAAAGCCTGATGACATCAAAAGCAGCGAAATCACCAGCGAAAGCGTTTATCTCAATCGCCGCAATTTCATTCGCGCAGCGACGCTGGCAGGGACTGCGGGCGCTTCGGGTTTGTTGTATCGCCGCCTGAACCCGGCGAGCCAGAAAGCGGCTGCGCCGAATGCGCCACCAAATGGGCTGAATGCTGCGGTTGAGCAAGTGGCATCGGGCTATCGCACGGCGGAAGGCGAAGCGGCCAATTCATTTGAAGACATCACGAGCTATAACAATTTCTACGAATTCGACACGAGCAAGTCCGGCGTAGCTTCTGCGTCGGAAGGTTTCATCACGCGCCCGTGGACAGTGAAAATTGAAGGCCTCGTCAACCAGCCGCGCGAATTCGATCTCGACGACTTGCTCAAAATCGCGTCGCTCGAAGACCGCGTCTATCGCTTTCGTTGTGTCGAAGCCTGGTCAATGGTCATTCCCTGGCTGGGCTTGCCGCTGGCGAAATTGCTCGCCGCCGTCGAACCGATGAGCAATGCGAAATACGTCAAGTTCGTGACGCTCTATGACAAAAAGCAGATGCCGAACCTGCGCACAGATATTCTCGACTGGCCTTATCAGGAAGGCTTGCGCATGGATGAAGCGATGCATCCGCTGACGCTGTTGGCGAGTGGTTTGTATGGCAAATCGCTGCCGCCGCAAAACGGAGCGCCGCTCAGATTGGTCGTGCCGTGGAAGTACGGATTCAAGAGCATCAAGTCCATTGTGCAAATCGTGTTGATGGAAGAGCAGCCGCGCACGACGTGGAATATGGCGAACGATGAGGAATACGGTTTTTATTCCAACGTCAACCCGCAAGTGAATCATCCGCGCTGGAGCCAGGCCACCGAACGCCGCATCGGCCAATGCACCTGGGGCAATTGCGTCGAAACCAAAATGTTCAACGGATACGCCGATCAGGTCGCGTCAATGTATGCGGGGATGGATTTAAATAAAAACTTTTAAGTGAAAAGTGAACAGTGAACAGTGAAAGAGCTTGACTCGGTCTTTCACTGTTCACTTTTCACTGTTCACTGTTCACTCTATGAATAAGCAGGACATTCAATTCGCCAAGCTCGTCGTCATGACCAACAGCTTTGTGCCGCTCGCCTTGTTGTTGTGGGATTGGTCGCGCGGGCAATTGGGCGCGAATCCGTTGGAGTATCTGACGCATACGACCGGCACGCTGACGCTGATCTTCTTGTGCGTATCGCTCGCCGTCACGCCCTTGCGCAAAGTGCTGGCGCAACCGTGGCTGGGGCAGTTGCGGCGGATGTGCGGCTTGTTCGCGTT
This sequence comes from Acidobacteriota bacterium, assembly GCA_013140935.1. Classification (GTDB taxonomy): domain Bacteria; phylum Acidobacteriota; class Blastocatellia; order RBC074; family RBC074; genus JACPYM01. The sequence goes on along the minus strand of JABFSD010001127.1, from coordinate 4,404 downwards.
CTTTTACGGCTCGGTGCATTTGCTGACATACGTGTGGTTCGACAAGTCGTTCGCGCTCGGCGTGATTCTCAAAGACGTAGCGCAACGCCGTTTCATTACCTTAGGCATGTTGAGTTGGCTGGTGATGTTGCCGCTGGCGCTGACTTCGACGAATGCAATGATTAAGAAGATAGGTGGGCAGCGTTGGAATCGTTTGCACAAGCTGGCTTACGTCGCGGCGATAGCAGGCGTGATTCATTATTACCTGTTGGTCAAAGCCGACATCACCAAACCCGTCGCATTCGGCATCGTCATCGCCGTGTTGCTGGCTTATCGCGTAGCGAACAAATACCTGCCGCAATGGACGCAGCGCAAACCGGTGCGCGCTACCTAAATCAGAACAAACAACATTGGAACAGATGGAATTAGACAGGATTTTCAGGATTGACGGGATTTGCCAATAGTCATGGGCATTTCAGCGTTATCCGAATCCTGTCCATCCTAAAAATCCTGTGAATCCTGTCCAATTCTTTTCTGCTTCGATTTAGACATCATTCAACCTGCCAGATGGCGATGTGCCGATCATCGTGCTAAAAGTCAGCCAGTAACCATTTCATCCGCAGGAAAAATATCATGCAAAAACCTTTGCTCGGCGGCTTATGCGTATTCGCCTTGTTCATCACCGTGTCTTGCAATAACAACAAGACGGCTCCGGCAGCGCCTGCTGCGGGGACGGCTGCCGCAGCGGGGGCGGTTACGCCAACCGTGATGACGACGACCGTGCAATCGCTCGAACTCAATCGCTCGTTGCGCCTGCCCGGCGAATTGCATGCCTATCAAGACACGGCCATTTACGCCAAAGTGCAAGGCTTCGTCGAAACGATCAACGTTGATCGCGGTTCGGTCGTGCGGCAGGGACAGTTGCTGGCAAGTTTGCGCGCGCCGGAATTCGACACGCAACGACAGGAAGCCGAAGCCAAAACGCGCGCCGCCCAATCGCAAAAGGTCGAAGCCCAAACCCGCATCGCAGGCATTCGCGCACAACGCAGTGAAGCCGAAGCCAAACTCGCGGCGGAAGAGGCGACTTACAACCGGTTGAAGGCAGCGTCAGCTACGCCCGGCGCAGTCGCGGGCAATGACGTAGACATCGCCCAACGCAACGTCGAAGCCGCCAAAGCACGCATACAGGTCTTTCAGGAAAATGAACGCACCGCGCAAGCCCAAGTCAAAGCCTTGGAAGAAAGCGAACGCGCCTTCAACGAAGCGGCGCAATCGGTCAAAACGATGAAAGAGTACTTGCGCATCACTGCGCCGTTCGCCGGCGTCATCACCGAACGCAACGCGCATCCAGGCAGTTTGGTCGGTGCGGCGAATAGCACGGCGGCGCTGCCCATTGTCAGGTTGCAACAAGTCGCGCGCTTGCGCCTCGTCATCGCCTTACCCGAAGCCGAAGTCGCAGGCATCAAAAACGGTGCGCGTTTGAGCTTCACGACGGCGGCGTTTCCGGGCGAATCTTTTAACGGCACGGTCGTGCGGGCGAGCCGCGCGGTGGATGCACAGACGCGCACGATGCCGGTTGAACTCGAAGTCAGTAACGCTGCGGGACGTTTAGCGCCGGGCATGTTCGCTGAGATCAACTGGCCTACGCGACGGGCACGCGCTTCGCTGTTCGTGCCGCCTTCGGCAGTGGCGACCACCACCGAACGCAGCTTCCTGATTCGCATCAGTCAGGGAGCCGCCGAATGGGTAGACGTGAAACGCGGCGCTTCGATGACGCACAACGGCGCGGATTTAGTCGAAGTGTTCGGCGATGTGGCGGCGGGCGAAACGATTGCGGTGCGCGGGACGGATGAGTTGAAGACGGGGACGAAGGTGAATGCGAAGGCGGCGAAATAAATACTTCTCTGCGGCTTAGACTGCTCCTGAGTTAAACCGAACCAGCTTGTCCCAATCAATCTCACCGCTTTCGCGGCAGAACTGATTGGCAAAATCCCTGGTGAACTTGTTGATCATCTGTGCATACGAAGCGACGAAGCTGTCGTTCTGTTCTTTTGCCTTATGACCGAGCGGTTCGATGATCGCTAAAAACAAATCACAGTCACCAGAGATGAATTCCCAAAAACGTTGGCCGCAATACTTGAAATAATCGCCCTTGTCTGACTGGTTGTCTTTGCCATAACAACAGCCGTTTACCGCCACGATATTTAATTGCGAGTTGCTGGTTCTCAATGCCTTTTTAGCGGTCTTAAAGTCGGCGCGCATTTTCGCTATTTGAGAACTGTTCCCCCAATTCGGCCCCGATTTGATGGTGACGATGTTTCTGACGCCAGCGTGATCGAACTCAAGATCGATTCCCGTGATCCCTGATTTGCGGCCATCGAAGACCTTGCCATTGATAAAGATAGCAAGCCCTTCCAGCCAATCGCCAAAGATGGTTTCTTCGTTCGATGAAATATGTGCGTCCACTAAACCGCGTACGATTTGTTCAGCGGTCAGCACGTGTTTGGCTTTGAAGAGATAAGGATTCTTGCGTTTGAGAACTTTCGACAAGGTCAGACTATCCAGACTTTGGATACGCTTTTGATGAAAGCTCCCGATATTTTCTTCAACGTACAGCAGCACGTCGTTTAAGTTCAGCGGGTTCATATTTCGTCTTAGTTTCAAACAAAGGCGGCTCAAGGAGCTTCAGTTTTTCCTTCACCATTTCACAGTATTCAGGAACCACTTCGATGCCGATGGCATTGCGCCACATTCGGTTGGCCACCAGCAGCGTCGTACCCGATCCCATAAACGGGTCGAGTATCAGATCATCTGGCTTCGTGAAAAGTTTGATGAACCATTCGGGCAATTCTTCGGGAAAAGCGGCGCTATGGTTTTTATTGCTGCACTCGGTAGCTAAATGCAGCACGTTGGTCGGATAAGCCTTGTCTCGTTCAAGCCAGTTGGAAATGTTTTTGCCGAAACCGCTGCCCACTTTTGAGTTATCACGAATCTTGTCGGTAGCGGAAAGGTTCTTCAGCCGCGAGGTCGCCCAATCGCCCATCGGAACCATGACCTCTTCCTGATACATATTGAACTTTCGGCTCTTATTGAATTGAAGCAGCCGCTCCCATGCATCGCGAAAACGATTCGGCCACTTGCCCGGATAACAATTTTTCTTATGCCAGATAAACTCTTCCGTCCAAAGCCAGCCTTGTTTGCGCATGGCTAAGATGAGTTCCATGACATAAGTGCTGCGCTCGCCTTCGACGACTTTTTCCTTGATGTTCAGCACAAAGGTTCCGGTCGGCTTGAGTACTCGTAACAACTCGGCAGAAATAGGTAAAAACCATTCGACATAATCATCGTGATGAATCCCGCCATAGGTGCTTTTACGTTGGTCTGCATAAGGTGGAGACGTGACAATCAAATCAACCGAATCATCCGGCAGTCGCTTTAATTGTTCTTTGCTATCGCCGAGATATACGTGCGCAGTAAGTTTCATCTTTTCATTGCTTAATGGTTTCAATCGCTTTCCTATCTATTACTGTTGATTGCCTGACGAACTGCCGCTTGCCGACATCACTTCTTTCGCCTTCATCGTTTCAGGCAAATCGGCATCGGCACGTTGCCACGCTTTAACGAATTTCGCATGGTTTGCTTTGGCTTCATCGGTTTTACTAAGTGCCTGTTGCGCTTGCGACAAGCCGAGCAGGGCGCGTCCGTTGCCGGGGTCGCGTTCGAGCGCGGCGGTGAAAAACGCTTCAGCTTCTTTCCAGTTTTGCAGCGCGAGCATCAAGCGGCCTGCCATCTCTTCCGTAGGGTTCGGATAAATCGGCGGTTCGCTGTAACCGAGTTTGGCTTCTTCTTCGATAGCTTGTTTGAGTATCGCCAAAACCTCTTCAGGCTTGGCTTTTTCAGCCGCGAGAATGCGTGCTTTGAGTTCAAGCGGAGCCACCAGTAAGGCTCTCGACTGTTGGCGTTGGCGTCCGCCTTGCGGCAGGTCTTTTTCTTTGGGCAGCTTTTCCCGCAAGTAAGCGGCTTCACGTTCGAGTGCGGCAAGCTGTTCACGTGCGCCTGCCACATCGCCTTTGCCGAGTCGGGCGAGGCCGACGGCGTAAATGCGCCAGGCTTTGAATACTTCGAAATTGCCTTCGGTCGGCAGCGTCGTGCCGTCGAGAATTTCATCCCACTTTTCAAACCGCACGAGGGTACGCATCCGCGCCAGACGCCCTTCGAGCGCGGCGCGAGATTTCTCTTCGCCTTTTTGCCTGGCTACGTCGAGCAACTCTTGTGAGGCGCGCAGGCTGTCGAGGTAACGGCCTTGATAGTTATAGACCATCGTCAGGAAGTGTACGTTGTGGCCGTAAGGCCCGGCGGCGTGATCTGATTCTTCTTTGTTATCGCGCAGGTAAGCGCGATAACAAAGAAGAATCAGATCACGCC
>JABFSD010000282.1 GCA_013140935.1 Acidobacteriota bacterium | reverse complement strand
GCTTTTCGGTCTCGGAGCCAAAGGCATCGGCCTCGCCGCGCTTTCGTCATTGCTCACGCAAGACGGATTCGCCGCACAAGCTAAAGACGCCAAGACTGGCGGACTCACTGGCTTGCCGCATTTCGCGCCCAAAGTGAAGCGCGTCATCTTCCTGCATCAATCGGGCGGGCCTTCGCAAATTGATTTGTGGGATTACAAGCCCGCGCTCGAAAAGTTACACGGCACTGAGTTGCCTGACTCCGTCCGCAACGGACAGCGCATTACCGGCATGACTTCAGGGCAGACGACGTTCCCCTGCGCCAAATCAATTTTCAAATTCAAACAGCACGGTAATTCGGGCGCGTGGGTGAGCGAATTGCTGCCGCACGCCGCCAGCGTCGTAGACGACCTCACCGTCATTCGCACGATGAACACCGACGCGATCAATCACGATCCGGCGATTACGTTTTTTCAGACGGGCTTTCAGCAACCCGGACGTCCGAGCATGGGTTCGTGGGTGAGTTACGGACTCGGCAGCGAAAATCAAAACCTGCCTGCTTACATCGTGCTGCTTTCGACCGCGCACGCGATCAATACCGATCAGCCGCTGTTTTCGCGCCTTTGGTCAAGCGGATTCCTGCCGTCGAATTATCAAGGCGTACGTTTGCGCGGCGGCGGCACACCCGTGCTTTACCTGGACAATCCGCCGGGCGTAGACACCAAGACGCGCCGTCAGATGCTCGATGCCGTTGGCAAATTGAACAAGCTGAAATCGCAGGATTACGGCGACCCCGAAATCGAAACGCGCATCACGCAATACGAAATGGCCTATCGCATGCAATCGAGCGTGCCCGATTTGATGGACTTGTCGAAAGAACCCGAAAGCACCTTCGAGCTTTACGGCGCAGAAGCGCGCAAGCCCGGCACTTACGCCGCGAACTGCCTGCTCGCGCGCCGCCTGGCCGAACGCGGAGTCCGCTTCATCCAGCTTTATCATCGCGGCTGGGATCAACACGGCGACCTGCCGCGCGACCTCGCCTTGCAATGTCGCGGGACAGATCAACCTTCTGCCGCACTGGTCAAAGACCTCAAGCAACGCGGATTGCTCGACGACACGTTGATCGTCTGGGGCGGAGAGTTTGGACGCACGGTTTATTCGCAAGGCAAACTCACGCCTGAAAATTACGGACGCGATCATCATCCGCGCAACTTTGCGATGTGGCTCGCCGGGGGTGGGTTAAAAAAAGGCTTGGTGTTAGGCGAGACCGATGATTTCAGCTACAACATAGTGAGCGATCCCGTGTCGGTCTACGACCTGCAAGCAACGATGCTGCACCTGCTCGGCATTGACCATAAACGGCTGACCTATCGCTTTCAGGGACGCGACTTCCGGCTGACCGACGTACACGGCGAATTGGTCGAAAAGATTTTGGCTTGAGGAGTAATTATGTCGAACTTGATTAATGCAACCCTGCCGATAACAACGCAGGCTCCAACCATGGTGCTACCAAATGCCGAAGCGGCACGTCGCACAGTCACGCGTTGGTTGAGAACGGAAATTGGCGATGCGCTTTATTCTGTGTTGCTTGTATTGCCTTTGCAGAGCGGCTTGGCCTACACTGCGCCGGGTTTCAACCTAACTTTTTACATTGTCAGGTAATGAAATCAGGTGCTATGAATTAGTTTGTACTTGCCGGGTGAACTGAGTCATATATGAATCATCTCCAAGCCATAGATCAGGGTGCTAAGGTAGGCGTACCTTATCACGAGATTGCGCGTAAGGTATTCCTGACGTATCCAACGCAAGTATTCGTTGGAGCAGAAGAACAACAGTACGAGATACTGAACGAAATATCAGAATTTTTCAGCATTCCAATAATGTGCATTCATGTAGTGGGGTCAGCGAAGACTGGAAAGAGTTTTCATAAAAGTCAGGATTTCATTCCTGGCTCATCAGACCTGGATGTCGGGATTATTGATTCCTCTCTTTTCATAAAACACATGGAACTCGTTTTCACGCAGTCAAAAGGTTACTTTGACCGAACTTCTTTCCCCATGCGTAATGGCGTATCTAGCTTTCAAGACTACATAAGCTACCTCTCTCGCGGGATTTTTCGACCTGACCTTATGCCAGTTGGGCCAGAACGCGCGCGCTGGAACGATTTCTTTGGTAGACTTTCTGGGAAACATAACAAGCTTTTTCGCTCAATTAGTGCTGCTATTTACCTTTCGCAAAATTTCTTTGAACAAAAACAACGTTCGGCAATTAAAAACTACCTTCAAAATAGGCCAATTTTATGATTGAGTACCGTGTTCGCTCTATATCACTTCTTAATCTCGTTAACGACATACATAGCGGTCGTTTAATTCCAGACGCTTACTTTCAGAGAAATCTCGTTTGGCGAGATGTTCACAAACGTGATTTCATAAAAACTATTCTAGCTGGCCTTCCGTTTCCTCAATTTTTCATCTCCAAAGGCAAAGTAAATGTCGAAACGATGTCTACTGTCTCTTGCATTGTTGATGGGCAGCAACGAACGGATGCAATCGTAAGCTTCATTGACGGCCAACTTGATGTCGACGGCAAGAAATATGTGGATTTAAGCGAGGCGCAAAAATCGGATTTTCTCAAGTACGAAATTGCAGTAATCGAGCTTGACCTTGAGAACGACGACCCCAAAGTTCAGGACATCTTTCAGCGAATTAATAGAACATCTAATTCACTGACCTTCGTTGAGAAACTTGCATCTCAATACTCCACGTCAGAGTTCATGCTTGTAGCCAAATTGCTTTCCGATCACATTTCACTAGACCGTACTGATCAGGACGATATACGCGAAGATCCAAATATTCCGACCGAGTTTTTCGCTTGGGCTATGGCGAAAAATACTAAAAATTTTGTCAAGCTCATTAATGAAAAAGGAGTATTTAACTCTCACGAAATTGCGCGCAAAACTAACCTGATGCATGTACTTAATATCATGTCCACGATAATAGGCGGGTTCTCGAATCGAAATGAGAAGGCCATCGAACACCTTGATGACTATGCGCAAGAATTTAAAGCTAAGGACGAATTGATCGCGCAGCTAGAGCGTGCTGCGGAATTCATTCTTAAAATGGGACTGCGCGGGAAATCTTATTGGCTCAATAAAGCGAATATATTTTCATTGATAATTGCGGTTGTGAACGCACAGAAGAACGGGGTCAATTTAAATCCGCAGGCAGTCAAACTTGCCTTAGAGGTATTTGAATCCAGTGTGCCAAGTGACTACAAACTTGCAGCGACAGAAGCTGTGAACAACACACGAACTCGCCAATTACGAAACAAGTACCTTGAGGAATTGCTGCGGTCAACCGTTGCAGCGTAAAGAAGCTGGCTGATTATTTTTTGTAACGAGTTTATTGCCAGGGATCAGAGGAGTACCAAGCATGACTTCAATCACGTTTAACATCGCTGGCGAATTGGCTGCACAATTTAGAATTGACCCTGCGGGGCCTTGCCTGCTTTGATTCGAGAAACCGTTGCGGCCAAGACAACCAAAGCCGCGACGCAGGCCAACGGCAATAGCAACGTCACGCTGCTCTTTCAAGAGGTAATTGAGTTTCTTTCGTCCGGCCCTACGACGGCGCAGGTACTCGCATTCAAGATTTCGTCCGAAGCGCAAGATCGGTTGGAAGAATTGCTGCATCGCAACTGGAAAGCGGAATTGACCGAGACGGAACGCGATGAGTTGAACACATACCAGCATTTCAGCGAATACCTCACGCGGTGTATCTGCCGATATACAATTTGCCTTCGTAATCCACTACGCCGAGGTTGAGTTGCTGCCTAAAGCCGTACCGCCCCAACACGTCGCGGTTGTACCATTCATCCACAGCGAAATAGACCATCACGTCGAGCGCAAAGCCCAAGCCAGAAAGCGTGACGTTGTGGCCGTAAGTGAGAAAGGAACCTGTAGCCGTTGAAATCCATTGCGGCACGCCGCTTTCGATGTCGAAGCCAAGCGCTTCACCGCGCGCTCGCCGAAAGACGCAGTAAGTCGAACCGCTATCCAGTTTCGCGGTCACTTTCACGGACGCATCGCCCGCGCTCAATTCCACCGGCACGGTGATGCCTGGCAGTCCGGCGTCGTATTCGTGCAAGGCCTCAAAAGTCAGTGTGTACATTTACCAACCTCCAAACGGCAGTTCGTCTGACGTCGAAATAAATTCGACGAAGGGTGACTTGATACCTGCGGCACGCGCAGCGGCGTAAACCTCGCGCGCCTGCGAGCCGTGAGCAATGAGTTGGTCGCCTTCCAATGCAACCCATTGTTCGAGGTATTCGTGCCGATGCTCTTTCAGCCATTGCAACTCACGCGACAAGTCAATCGGCGGCACGCGCCGGATTTGCGGTGGCGGCGGAGCCACTTCGGCCAAAGCAAAGACACCGGCATGCGCCAACTCGGTGACGATTTGTTCTTTGTGGCCGAACAGCGTTCGCGGGATGAACGCGCCGACTTCGTTGATGACGATTTGTTCCTGCATTGCGGTAATCCTTTCCATTCGGTCGTGCTGTAACGAGGCGCAGAATATCGGCGCGGCTTTCACTACGCAAGAAAACTGTGCGGTTGCACTATCCGAACCGGGCGCTCAAAATCGCTGCACGAATTCACAGCTATCAACTTACCCAAGCAGTTTGTTTTCACGGAGGAATCAAATGAAACGAAGAACCCTATTCATCACAGGCCTCGCCCTTTGCCTCGCGCTGTTGGCGCTGCCTTCCGGTCACACCGCTGCGGCGGAAACGAAGTTCGAGATTTCCTATCCCGCCGCGCTCGATGGCGGGCCGATCACGGGTCGCGTATTCGTCATCGTCTCGAAAACCGACCGCACGGAGCCGCGCTTGCAGGCGGGGTCTTACAACGCTTCGGTGCCGTTTTACGGTTTGGACGTGAATGCGTTGAAGCCGGGTGAGGGCGCGGTGATTGACGCGGGCGTGTTGGGCTACCCCGTAGAAAGCCTGAGCCAGTTGCCGGCGGGCGAGTATTTCGTGCAGGCGCTGCTGAACGTTTACACGCAAGTGCGGCGCAAGGATGGGCACGTAATTTGGGTTCACATGGATCAGTGGGAAGGCCAGCATTGGAATCGTTCGCCGGGCAGTCTCGTCAGCGAGGTGCAGCGCGTACAACTCGATCCCGCCAAAGGATTCAACGTCAAACTCAACCTGACCCAAAAGCTGCCGCCCGTCGTAGTCCCGCCTGATACCGCCTGGGTCAAGCGCGTGAAGATTCAGAGCAAGTTGCTGACTGAGTTCTGGGGACATCCGATGTATCTCGGCGCGACGCTGCTGTTGCCGAAAGGCTACGAGCAAAACGCGAGTCAGCAGTATCCGGCGATTTATGTACAAGGGCATTTCGGCTTGGGCGCGCCGTTCGGCTTTACGACGCAGGCTCCGCCAATGGTTGAAGCCGTTGAAACTGCTGAACAGCGCAAGGCGCGGTTGAATCGCAGCGCGCGCGAATCGGGTTATGAGTTCGCGCAGGCGTGGATGGCAGACGACTTTCCGCGTATGGTCGCCGTGACCTTTCAACATCCTACGCCGTATTACGACGACTCTTATGCGGTGAATTCGGCGAACAATGGGCCGTATGGCGATGCGTTGTTGACCGAATTGATTCCCTATCTCGAAAAGAATTTCCGACTGCGCGCCGAACCGCAGGCGCGTGTGTTGACGGGCGGTTCGACAGGCGGGTGGGAAGCGCTGGCCTTGCAGGTTTTTCATCCGAAGTTTTTCAACGGTACGTGGGTGTTGTATCCAGACCCGGTGGACTTTCGCCGCTATCAGATGTCGAACGTTTACGAAGACGACAATGCGTTTGAAGTTCCGGCGGGCGATTGGGGCAAGTTGATTCGCCCGCTGTCGCGCAACGCCGATGGGCAGGTTACGTTGACGATGCGCGAGATGTCGCGGTTAGAAGAAGTATTGGGAAGCAAGATTCGTTCGGGGCAACAGATTGCGGCGTGGGATGCGGCTTACGGCCCCGTAGGCAAGGACGGTTATCCGCGTCCGATTTGGGATCGGCTGACGGGCAAGATTGATCGTGAGGTCGCGTTGTATATGCGCGATAACGGTTATGACTTGCGCTACAACCTGGAAAAGAATTGGGCGAAGCTCGGCCCCGATCTGGTCGGCAAAATTCACGTCTATTGCGGCGATATGGATAATTATTATTTGAATCTGGCGGTCTATCAGTTGGAAGAGTTTTTGACGGCGGCGGTGAATCCGAAAGCCGAAGCCGTGTTTGAATACGGTCGCCCGATG
>JABFSD010001106.1 GCA_013140935.1 Acidobacteriota bacterium | reverse complement strand
GCACGATGAAACCGGCGCGGTGTTGTTGCCACCACGCAGCGATGCGGGTCAGTCGTGCCTCGACCGTAGGCAGCGCCTCAGTGACGCGACCTTGCATGATCTCGATGCGCAAGGCTTCCAATTCGCGGATGATGACTTCGATGGCGGGACTTCTCGCTTTTTTGTAAGCCTCGGCGCTTTCAAGCCATCGCTGATGCGAGGCGTTAAGGTTGCCAGTCATCAAGAGAGCTTTTGCCCAGTTGCCAGCGATCCAACCGACATACGCCCACCCTTGCCATGTGCTGGAGATGTCAGCGGCGGGTTCTTCAGCAGCGGCGCGGACTTGGGCTTCGGCCTGTTCATAAAAGGGCAGACTGGCATCGGGGCGTCCACCATTCTTCAGCGCATCGGCGAGGTAACAGAGGCAAGACCAACGCGGCTCGCCTGCGGGCGCGGATGCGGCGGCGGCTTGCAGGTGCGGAATCAATGCGGCGAGCAGGCGCGGATCGCTGGTGCTGGAGACGACCTGACTGGCGAAATTGCCCAGCCGGTCGTAATCACTCGCCTGTACGCAATAGACCAGCGCGCGGCTGCCCGTTTGCAATGCGGCGGTCATGTTCTGATGTTGCAGCGCCTTGAACGCCGCCGCCAGTTGGTCGGCGTAACCCAGCCGGATGTCGTTCTCACTCAGCCCGTCGCGTTCTGCCGGATGCGCTTCCATGCGGGCGCGGATGCGTTCGCGCACGACTTCGTGGCAACTTAGCGGTTCGCCCTCCTCTGCGGCGACTAAGCCGACTGCGGTTAAGTAGCGGAGGGCGGTGGTCAGTTGTCCGTGGTCAGTTGTCCGTTGCTGTTCCGGCGGTAGCGCATTGAGCATTGCGAAAATCTCTGGCGGCAACTGGTTTAATTGTTCCTGAACCTGCGCATGAATTTCCTGTGGCATCGAAGGGAGCATTTCCAATACTTGTTTGATTTGCCTGAGTTGCTGCGTCTGCGGGCTTTCTTCGCCGTTCCATACGCTTTCGAGCAAGGCGAATTCGATGGGTTCGTTGGCGACGGCGATTAGCCACAACAAGCGGCGCGCGTCGGGGCTGGCGTCCTGAATGAATTGATCGAGCGAAGTTTCGAGCGCGTCGTGCAAGTAAGCCAGTTCCTGCGTGTCGCCGGGACGCGCGGCAAACAGGGCGGGCAGTTGGGCGAAATCCTTGCGCGCTTCGAGCGTGTCGAGCGCCTGCATCAACGGTTGCCGCAACGCTGCGCTGCCAGTCGCAAGTCGCGCCAGCCGATCCATCAACAGCGGATAAAACCGGCTGGCGTTCAGCAACCGCAACGCCAGCGCACGTTCGGTCGCGTCTTGATGAAACGTCATCCGGCTCAAGCCCGCGTGTTCGCGCAAATAAAGCGCGGCTTCGCCCGACGGCAACGGCCCCAGCCTTACGCTGACCGATTCAGCCAGCGCCGCCAATGGACGCCGACACGTCACCAATACCCGCGAACGCGACCCGCTTAGTTCTGTTGCCAACTGTGTTAAGCAACGATCCCATTCGGCGTCTTGGCAAGCCCAGCGCGGTTCGTCCGGGATGTAGGGCAGGTTACTAACCTGCCCTACATCTCGCGGTGTTTCGGGTAATGGTTTCAGGTTCGTCTCGAAACCGTAGGGCAGGTTAGTAACCTGCCCTACATCGCGCGGCGTTTCGGCTAGCGGTTTCAGATTGGTCTCGAAATTATCCAGCACCAGCAAAATCGCTTCGTCTTGCAAGGCGCGGATGAGGTTGCGCGTCAGGCGTTCGTAACGCGCCGCGCCGGTGAATTCCGCTGTGGCGTCGCGGTAAATCGCATCGGCGGGACGCGCCTTGATGTGTTCGTGATAGCGCCCCAATTCGCCGCGCAGCTTTATATCAATATCGCGCAGCGTGTTTTCAAAACTCAGCGCATTAGGTTTGGCCTGATAGAGCAATACCCAATCAAACCGCTGTTCCCACAAAGCCAACGATTCGGCAACGAGCGCCGTCTTGCCCATGCCGCCCAAACCCGTAATGACCGCGACGGGGTTGGTGTCTGCGTCGAAGAAAGCTGTGCCGAGTTCAGCCAGTTGCCAGGTGCGTCCTACGAAATGGGTGTGCGCCGCCGAAGTCAGTTCGTGAATCTGATGCAAGCGGCGTGGTTGCGTCGTGAGCGCAGGGCTGCGGCCTGCGGGCAGCATCTTCAAGCCTAGACAGGCCGGTTGGTCTGCGCCATACAACACCGGCGTAGCGTGATCGCAGGCGGCGTAATGGCTTTGATCTGGCGCGGTGAGCAAAGCATTGCGCGCCATCGTCAACGCGGCAGCCGTAGCTTTGGGCGACTTGTGTGCGAGCAAGGCGCGGAAAAACTCTACGGCCAACTCGCGGGCATATTCGTCACCGACGGCGTAACGCATCGCTACGACCGATGGCACGCCGCCCTGCAACAGCGCGTGCGCCGTGCCGGTGTATCCGGGCTGCTCATCCAATTTGATTTCTTTGGTGCTGCCGCTCTCTTTGGTCGTAGCCGTATTCGGCGTTTTACCTTGCGCAGCGGCGAGGAAGTCCTGCCAATCGCTGATGCGCAGAATGTCGCCGGAATGACAGGCACTCAGAAAAAACAGACGCGGGATGAATCCGCCCGCTTGCTTAAAGAGCGTCAGCAACTCTGCACCCGAAAGCAGGTCGGCCTGGCCGCCCGGTTGCGCGAGTTCGAGCAGGTTCAAGTGTCCGTGGCCGCTCCAATGCACGATGTGATAACCGTCGTGCGCTTTGATCTGTTCGATCAGGCGCGCGCGCGTGACGCCGTGCGCGAGAAAGTGGGCTTCGACTTTGCGGTTGGGATAAATCTCTTTGGCAAAAAGTTGCTGCAAGACTTGACGCTCTTTGCGCAGCGCCAGAGGACGCGAGCCGCGCGCTTCGGCAAAGACGAACAGCACGCGCAAGGTTTCATCCGGCGCGAGCGACAACGGTTGCGTAGCCGGTTCGTTCATCTCGTGAACTACGCGGACGAGCAGGTTGCGTTCGCCAAGCGTAGCCTGATAAGCCGATGGACGCGCAATCTCCCACGGTACGCGAGCGAGTGCAGCGGCCAGCAGGTTGGCTTCTTCGGTCGCGCCGGACAGTTGAATGCGTAAGGTGCGCTGCGACTCTGAGGCGTAAAGGTGTTTGAAAATTTCTGCGCCTAAAACCTGTTCGGCAATGCATACGCCAATCTCGGCGACGCGCGCGGCCTCGTCGGTTTCGTCGTGCGCGTAAGTGCGCAGGTAATTGCGCAAGTCGAAAAGTCCGTGCTGATGCGACGCGGCGATGTCTTTGAATTCGGCCTGATAAGTGAACCGTGCGCCGTGCGCGTCGCGCAATTCGAGTTCAGCGCATTTGTTCGGCGTATCGGCGGTGATGATGAGATCGAAGTTTTCAGTCATAACGGGCTGCATCCTGGCTTGGTTGTTTACTGCGTAAAACGGCTTGACCCTGCGATGGAGTCGGTGAGTAGCTGTTACTTCTCTTTGGGGCGGCGCGCAGTATAAAGGCGGCAATGGGCTTACGGCAAAAAGTGCGCGCGCTGTTTTGCGGTTTCCAAGTGCGTGCGACTTTGTAGCACCTATGGCCTTACCTTTGCTCCTTTCCCTCTTTGCTTCTTGGCGGGAAAAAGCCACTCAAGAGCGAAGCTTTTTCCAGCAAAGGAGCAAAGAGGCAAAGGTGCAAAGACTTTCATCCAACGTTGGAGGCAATGTTACAGGTCGCATGCAGATGCAAGCCGCTATGCCCAAAGCTGCTGCGCCAGCAAATTCAAAAACGTACCCACGTCGGTCACGACGCCGACGGTTTGTTGCGAACCGCGATCGGCGAGTTTGGTGACGACGGCGGGGTTGATGTCCACGCAAACCATGCGAACCCACGAAGGCGTCATGTTGCCTGCGCCGATGGAATGCAGCATCGAAGAAAGACAGATCACCATTTGCGCGCCTTCGAGCAAACGCGCGTATTCGTTTTGCGCTTTGAGCAAATCCATCTCGGTGTCGGGCAGCGGCCCATCGTCACGGATCGAACCGGCCAGCGCGTAAGGTACGTTGTGTTTCACGAGTTCATACATCACGCCGTGTTTCAACGCGCCTGCTTCGACTGCGCCTTTGATCGAACCGTAACGATTGATCGCATTGATCGCGCGCATATGGTTCTTATGGCCTTCTTTGATGGGGTTGCCGTGTTCGAGGCTGACGCCGAGCGAGGTGCCATAGAGCGCGTGTTCGATGTCGTGAACCGCAATGGCATTGCCCGCCAGCAGAGCTTGCACGTATCCCTTGCGGATGATCTGGCTGAAGGCTTGCGTGCCGCCCGTGTGAATCACGACCGGCCCGGCAACGAAGACGATGCGTCCGCCTTCGGCTTTGATCTGGCGCATGGTTTCGGCAATTTTGCGGATGGCGGTTTCGGTGCGGCGTTCGGAAGAAATCTCGTTCGCCATAAACGCGAAGCCGCGATCGCGCTCTTTGAATTCGGGCTGAATGCGAATGCCCGTGCCGCCGCATACGATCAACTCGCCCGCTTTGACTTCGCGCAGCTTGCGACAGGCGGCGGTGTGGTCTTCAGGATTCACGATGATGACGGCGTCCATACGTTGTTTGCTAACTTCGCGCCACGCGCCGTCGAGCCGCGCGAAGGTGCGATGATTCGTCGTTGAATAAAAATCATCGGGTACGACGGCGTCTTGCGGCGCAGGTTTTAGCACCGCGTTGAATTCGTCGTTGCGATAACAGCCGAGCGTGACGACTTCGTCGAGCGTTTTGTTGAGCGTTTCCTGCGAAGGCGCGTTGATGCGCAACGTGAGATGCGAGAACTCGTCGTTGGTGCGTCCGAGTTTGAAATCTACGACTTCATACGTCGCGCCGCATTGAATGACGCGATCCATCACGTTGGCCAAAATTTGCGAATCCACGAGGTGGCCTTCGGCTTCTACGATTTCACTGTATTGCATAAATTTTCCTGCGTTGGGTGTAGCACAAGATGGCATCTTGTGCTACGGCTTCAGCGCGTAAAGCCTAGCGCCGCAAAGCTCACAACGGACTCTTCGTCAATGTTCCATTGGTCGTATTTCAACACCTGTCCGCGCGCTTCAGGGCAGACTTGCATAAACGTATAGAGCGGCGCGAAGCCGCACCATTTCAAGCGGTCGGCTTCGGGTCTTACTAATTCAAAGAACTCCTCTGAATCGCCTGCGCAGGCTTGTGATAGGCGCGCGTGATCGTCTTCGGCTACGTCGAGCATGACGCCTTCGTTGACGCGGGCTTTTACGTCGTCGCCGTAACGTCTGCCGATGTGCGCGAGGTCAATACCCAGCACCCAGAACAATTCGTTGCGATGCATGTCGGCGAGTTCGCCCAGCGCGTCGAAGAAACGATAGACGTGATCGTCGCGTTCGGGCGCTTCGCCTTCAAACAAGGCTTTGGCGAAAGGGCCGCAGAGAATCGGTACGATCTTGAAATCTGCGCCGAGTACGTGTTGCAAAAAGACGGCCTGGAATTCGAGCGAGTGTTCGATGGCGTGGCAATAGTCTTCCATCACGACGCTTTCGCCGGCGGCGGCGGCGAGTTGGTTGATGAGTTTCAGGTCAGGGTCGATTTTTCCGTAAGGCGTTACGAACGGCTTGCGCGTCAGTCCGAATCTTTCCGGCTGCCCGTAATGCGAAGTGCCGAGCAGGATAATCGTCTTTCGGTGCGCCGCCTCTCTCGCCGCACGCAATTGGTTATAAGCTGCGCTGTAACATTCGACGCCGCCGAACGGACTCACGTGCGGCGCTGCGATTCCGATTAACGGTTGCGGCGGCGCGAGGGAACCGGTTTGCAGGTATTCATCAAACTGTTTGCGCAACGCGCGCGGTTCGTCAGGGTAGCCGGTGCCCGCGTGCGCCGGTTCGCGCGTCACTTTGCGTGCGAACGCTTTGTGTTTAGCTTCGCGCAAGTCTCTGAACTCTTCTGTGATGAGATAGCCGTTGACGCGCAATGCATTGAGCAACCCGATGAGCGGCTCTTGCGGTACGAGTTGTCCGGTCAAGTGGCTCAGATGAGCTTGCAGGTCGAGCAGGGTTTGTTCGCCGTCGAAACAATCCAACCCCGCCGCCAGCAAGGGCGGCAGGATCAGCATTTGTTCTGCGTAATTGAAAGGGTCGCGTAAGAGCAAGCCGGGACGTTCTTCAACGGGAGAAGGGAATACGTCCAAGCCGGGACGCAGGCGCGGTAGTGCCAAGTTCGACAGTGATTGACTCATAACAGCATCATAAAACGTCAGTGGTTAGTTGTCAGC
>JABFSD010000888.1 GCA_013140935.1 Acidobacteriota bacterium | reverse complement strand
GCCGAAACCAATCGGTGCGCCGCTCTGGAACTGATAAATGCCCGACACTTGCCAGCCGCTGATTCCCAGCGAAAGCGCCTTGTTCACACTCGCGCCCCACTTGCGGCCTTTGCCGAAAGGTATTTCGAGAATGCCGCTCGCCGAAAAACGATGCGGACGGTCAGAACCCGAAATCGTTTCAGCCGGAGCCGGATCAGCCGCATTCAGAAACTCGACGGCTTCCATGAACTTCGACCACGTATAGTTGAAGCCCAGCGTATAACCTTTCGAGAAACGCCGATTCATGCTGGTTTGCAGCGAGTGAAACCACGAATAGCCTTCGTTGGTCGTCGTGTTGATCGCGCCGAATTGCGGAAAAGGCAGCAACAGTTGCGAACGCGCTATCGTCGCCGCGCGAAAGCCTGCGCCCGCGTTAGCCGGCATCAAGCCGACAAACGGGTTGGGCAACAACGCGCCGAGATAGTTGTTTTGCGTGTCGTCACGAGTCGTCGCTGTGCTTAAGAATTTCAACGGCAGCGCGTTGATGTTGCGGCCCGTTTCGATATGCGTACCGCGATTGCCGACATAAGCCGCTTCGGCCACCCAGCCCTTGAATTCGCGTTGCAAACTCAACTCCCAGCGCTGGTGATAGGGCGACAACGGTTGTTGGTTATAAAAGCTGATGCCTTGACCCAAAAACGTTTGCGCGCCGTCAGCCGCACCACGCACCGCGTTCAAGCCGGTTTGAAACGCGGCGAACGGATTCGAGAGCGTTTCAAGAAACGTCACGCCGTTATTCAAGCTGGGCGTAAACGGCGTATTCGTCGAAAACCCGATTTGGTTTACGTCGCCGCGCCGTTGTCCCAAAAAGCCGAAGAAGATGCCGTAACCACCGCGCACCACCATGTTGTCGGTGAGCTTATAAGCAAAGCCCGCGCGCGGCATGAAGTTGCGCTTCGGCGTGGCATACAACCCACGCGAATTGCCGTTCACGCCCGCGAAGGTCAACCCGCCGCGCACGTTGAAAGCCGCTGCCGCGACTTCAGGCGTAGGGTTGCGTGCATAAGCTGTGCGCGCCGCTGCTTCAATCGGTTGCGCCGCAGCGAAATCGAATCCGCTCACGCTTTTGTTATAGCGTTCGGTCAGAGCGTTTTCATATTCCCAACGCAAACCCACGTTGATGGTCAGCCGTTGATTGAACTTCCAATCGTCTTGCAAAAATACGCCCCACGTCATGGATTGCTCGGCGTAATCTGCCGGTTGATTGATCGAACCGGAACTCGGCAGTCCCAACAAGAACGACGCGAACGAAAAGCCCAATTGCGTAGGCACGGCGGTGTTGTCTAACGGGCCGCGCACCCACGTCGAGTCAAAATTAAATTGTCCGGTTTGGTTGTTCCCGAAAAACTTGCTGTTCTCACGGTAGGAGCGAAACTCCAGGCCGTATTTCAGCGAGTGCTTGCTGACGACGTGATTCATCGTCGAGTTAAACGCGTGCGTATCGGTCGGGCGAAGCTCACCGGCTACGCCATTACCCTGATAGCCCGAAATGTCGAAACGCGGAAAACGGCGAGCGTCTTCGGAAAGGAAGTTCTTGAAATACGTCGGAAAGCCCAGCGTCGTCGAATCGAAACCACGACTGCCCGGATTTGAATCGTTGCCCCGAATGAAGCGGTTATAGCCATAACGCGAGTTGACGACCATCGTCGAATTGATCGTCCACACGTGATCGAAAGCGCCTTGCCGCGACTTGAACAGAAACACATCGCCCGTCGCAATGTTGTTGTAGTAGTTGTTGTAATCGCTGTCGCGGTTATACCAACTGCCGCGTCCGAAGAAGCGATGCTTCTCGTTCAGCATGTGGTCAATGCGAATCGTGTTGGAAAGATATTTGATGTTTTCGAGCAAGGCCGGTTGCGCGAAATTGCCGGTGCCATCCGCTGCGCCCGTCGAAGTCGGTTTGGGCAGGAAGCCGTCAACGAACTTGCGCGCAATCGGATTAATCAGGTTCGCCGGAATGATGTTGCCGACGAAAGGGTCGCGGCGCACGCGCGTGCCTTCGACGCGCGCGGTGAAAGGGTTGTAAAGCTGATAGCCCGCGTTGACCGGCAACAATTCTGAAAAGTCGCCGCTGCGCATCTTCTCACTCGGAATCGTCGGCGTACCGTTGTTGCGCGGACGCGATTCGGGAATCTGCTCGACGCCATACATAAAAAAGGTCTTGTTGCGTCCGTTATAAAGTTTAGGAATCCACACCGGCCCGCCCACCGTGCCGCCTACGCGCCGGTAAGAGAAATCAGGCAAAGGCGTATTGCTGCGATTGGCGAAAAAGTCATTCGCAAAAGTGCCCGGCGTCAGCTTCGTCCAATAGGCGGTGCCGTGAAAGGCGTTCTGTCCTGACTTGATGCTCAGGTTGGTCACGCCGCCTTCGGTGTTGCCGAAGCTTGCGTCAAACGTAGCCGTTTGCACCTTGAACTCTTGAATCAAATCCTGCGGCGGCACGAATGAAGCGATGACTTCGTTGGCGTTCGCCGTCGAAGTGCTGGGTACGCCGTCAATCGTGATGTCGCTGCGATTCGCCACCGTGCCGTTCATCGAATATCCGACGATATGCGTCGGCTCGAACGGACGATCAAGACGCGGGTCGCGCGTATAAGAAACGCCGCCCGCCAAACCAATCAGCTTGAACGGTTCGCCGTGCGGGATGGGCAATTCGGCCACGCGGCGCGCGTCAACGACGGTGCCGAGTGAACCCGAACTGGTTTCCAAAGCAGGCGCGTCGGCTGACACGGTGACGGTTTCGCCTACGTCGCCGATTTCGAGCGCGACATCAATCTCGACGGTGTCATTCACTTGCAAACGAACGCCATCGCGCACAGATTTCTTGAAGCCTTTCGCTTCAGGCTGAATGCGATAGGTGCCGGGCAACAGATAAGTCGCCTGATATAAACCCGCCGCGTTGGTCGTGATCGTGTTTGACGTACCCATCGCCACGTTGGTGATCTTGACCGTCGCGCCGGGTACGGCGGCTTGGTTGGTGTCGAGCACGCGGCCCGTGATCGTGCCGCGCGATTCTTGCGCGACGAGCGCCGTCGCGCAGCACAACAGCAGCGCAGCGGTCATCAAAAAGATTTTTATGAGTCTAGGTGTCATTACTTCCTCCGTGTGTTGGTGATGAGCGCGGCTTGGTCGAACCACCGAGCGTGCGAGCCGCATTGCCCAAAAGTCAGAGCCTGACGACGCACTTCGCCAGCACTCCCAATGTTCATTGGTTGAATTTGGTTTATAGGGAATCCCAGCAGGTGGAACTTCTTTAGAGGCTTAAGCTTCGCTCTCTTTCGGCGCAGCATCGAGTTCCTTATGTCATTAAAGAATGCGCTTATTTACCGCATTCGGCTTAATCTGTAAAATTCATAATCCCAAACATATTGATCGGCAAAACCGATAAGCCGTATCAAGGAGAAAATATGGATTTACATCAAATCAAAGTCTTTTACGCCGCCGCGAAATCGGGCGGCTTCACGCGCGCCAGTCAGGAATTGCATCTGTCGCAATCCACCATCAGCCAGCACATCAAACAACTCGAAGACACGCTCGGCGCACAGCTTTTCATGCGCGTAGGCAAGCGCGTGCTGCTCACTGACGCAGGGCATCTCTTGCGCGATCATTGCGAACGCATCTTGCAAGATGTCAAAAACGCTGAAATGGCGATCCGCGAATTGAGCGGAATGCAGCGGGGCAAGGTGCGTTTGGGGACGGGCGCGACAACTCTGATATACCAGTTGCCGCCGGTTTTGGAAAGCTATCAGGCGCGTTATCCCAACATTGAACTGGTGATTGTTTCCGACACTACGGATGTCTTGATTCGAGATGTACAGGCGCAACGTCTCGATTTAGGGCTGGTGATGCTGCCGGTCACGGGGAATGATCTGCAACTCACGCCGCTGTGCGAAGAAGAGTTGCTCATCGCCTTGCCCAGCCGTCATCCGCTCGCACGCAAGACTGCACTGACGGTGAACGACCTGCGCGAATTGCGCTTCATCCTTTACGAAAAGAAAACCGTGATGCGCAGCCTGATTGATAACTGGTTAGCTGGGTTAGGCGTGACTCCGCAACTGGCGATGGTGATGGAAAACATCGAAGCCATCAAAAGCCTCGTCGGCGCAGGCTTGGGCGCTTCTGTCTTGCCCGCGCACGCCGTAGGCAACGACGCCCTCGACCGCAAGGTGAAAATGTTGCGCGTGCAACGCCATCGCTTGCATCGTCAACTCGCGCTCGTCACGTTGAAATCAGCTTTCATACCCAACGCCGTCAGCGCCCTTTCCGAACTCATCCTAAAAGAGCTTGGTGGTAAGAAGGGACGCACCGTTTAGAGTACCGCCTTCAGGCGGTACTCTAAACGGTGTTCGCTCTCCCTTGATTACTGCGCAATCAATTGAATCTTCCCTAACAACCCCGAAGGCAGCGGTTGCAGGTTTTCCATGTCCTGTGGCTGAAAGCGTTCACCGTATTTTGCATGCACTTCTTGGTAATCAGGCAGCTTCGTGCCTGCCAGATGATTGATCGCAGTGTTGCCGACGACGATACGAATGCGATTCGCGCCCGGCTTGAGAAACTTCGTTATGTCTAACGTAAACGGCGCGCACCACACCGAACCGGCGCGTTGATCGTTTACATATACCACTGCGGCATCGCGTATCGGTGCATCGAACCAAGCGCGCATGCCATTTTTGCGCGGCGTCACGGGCACGGCCTGCCCTGTTCCGAAATCAATAGCGACCTGTCGCTTGGTTTGCGACCAATAGGTTGGCAGCTTGATTTCTTTTTCATAGCTCATCGTACCTGAATAAAATTGCGTAGCCTCATCTTCACTCAACGAACGCAACAGAGCGAATTTTCGTCGTGTACCTTTCGCATCAGAAATTACCTGCCAATCGGCGGAAATATCCAACGGCAATAATGGTTTCTGTGGCTTCACGATTGTGATTTCAGGAAGACGGCGACGACTGAAAACGATTACTTTCGATTCGTAAGGAGCCAGAGTAAGCGGTACACGCGCCCCCTTCTCATCAACTTGAACACTGAACGCTATAACGCTGCCATTCAGTGGATTCCACACCTCAGCACGCCCCGCCGACACGCGAAATACAGCGTTGACCTGTTGTGTCGCGTTGGTTGAATTCGCCAGAAAATAAATGTCGGCTTCGGGCGTGCGGCGATGGATGAAGCCGAGGTCGGCTACGGCTGGCGTTAGTTTCACATCGGGTTGCGTCAACGCGGCCAGCTTATTGCCTAACTGTTGATCGTCAGCTACGAAATGCGCGCGGGGCTTTTCACCGCCAAACAATTGATCGGCGAGTTGTTTGAATTGCGCGCGTTCATCAGCCGTGACCTTGTAACCGGGCAAGCTCGCAGGCTTGTTGCGCGCGGCAATCACTACGCCGCCCGCCCGTGCGAACTCATCCAGTTTTTGCAACGTAGCCATCGGCATCTTTTCTACGTTAGGCAGCACGATGGCTTTATAGCGATTCGTACCCATCGCCAGCGCGCCGCCCTCGATCTTGCCGAGCTTGCTCAATACGTCGTCGTCTACGAAATCGAGGTTGAAGCCCGCTTCCAGCACTTGTGCGACGGCGTGTTCGCCTACGCGGTCTTTGAGGGCTTCGATCATGTAATGCACTTTCGGACTGACGAAGCCCGCCCACGCATCGCTGTTCGGCAGATAAAACGCGATGTCGTTCGCCGGTTGCCCTTGCCGCATCAGATAGCTCATGCGTTGCAGGTATTTTGAAATCTCAGGCATAGCAATGAACCACGGATTCTTTTCGTTGAAGTTCGCCGCCGCATACAAACGCCAGCCCGGGTATTCAATTCCTTCGCCAGTGTAAGGCCAGCCGTGGCCGATGATCTGATTGATGCCTTGCAAGAAGTGCAGGTCAGCTTCGGCTTTCATATCGAGCGGCGTAGCGCGGAACGACGGCGAGTGCAACCACGTCCACGTTTCTGACGAAGTGATGTTGCGTCCGAACAAATGATTGGCCGACGAAGCCCAACGCGAAGCGCGCACGGTCTTCCATTGCCAGCCTTCGCCTTCGGTCAAATCGGCAAAACTGTTGCTGCCAATCGTAGCGGGCGGAATGCCGTAACCTTGAATGCGAAAGCGCGTGTTGTGCTGTTTCGCCCACGCTTGCATCGGTTGCATAAAGCGTTCGTTGACGAGTTCCGTCAGCGTTTGTCCCCAATCCTGCCGAATCGCATCACGATGCAGGAAGGTGTCGTCAACTAATGCGGGCAGCAACGGTTTCAAGTCA
>JABFSD010000998.1 GCA_013140935.1 Acidobacteriota bacterium | reverse complement strand
GTTTGACGCCCCCAGCTTGTATTAAAGACTGGAGGATGCGCGCGGCTTCCATCATCATCGCGCACCCAATCGCGTTGTCGGTCGCGCCGGTCGCCGCGTGCCACGAATCTAGATGTCCGCCGAGCATGATGACTTCATCGGCTTTGTCGGTGCCGGGGATTTCGGCAATCGTGTTGTAAGAAGTTTTGCCTTCGGGATGAAAGCGATTGACGATATTGAATTCGAGTTCGACCGGCGTGCTGCCAAACTCCTTGTTAGAGAGAATGCGGGTGATGCGTCCGTAATCTTCGTTGCTCACGATCACCGTGGGCAGCGCCTTTTTCGGATCGAAGCTGCGATTGTTGAACGCACGAATCTGACGATGTTCGCGGCCTCCGTCATTGACGCGCAGCACCGCGCCGCTCTTGATGAGAAAGGCGTCGAGCGCTTCAGCCACTTGCGCCGTCGTCAGCGTACCGGGCGGCGGTGCTTGCCCGTCGCTGCCGCCTCGATTCCCGCCGCCGGGACGCCCGCCAAAACCGCCGCCGGCCATGCGTTGCGCCAGCATCTGGTCATCCATTCGCAAGTTGTTCGGCGCAAAGCGCACCATCGGAATTTGATGTTTGCCGATGAGCGCGATCTTGCCTTTGACCTTGTCGGCTTGCGCGGCGAAATAATTATCGAGCGCTTCTTTGTTCGGGTTTTCCGGCAGCGTGAGTTGTACAACGGACGCGCTGATAGTGCCGTTCGTGCCAGGCGTCCACGCGAGAACTTCGCAGGAAAGCGTCTCCTTGATCGGCGCGACGATGAAAGCCGACGTGCGTTCGTTCGACCAGCCGTCGTGGCCGAAATTCCACGGTTCGAGATGCGCGTTCGCCAGGCCCCACGCGGCCATCTGCTTGACGGCCCATTTGGCCGCCGCTTCGTGATTGGGCGAACCCGTCAATCGCGGGCCGTATACATCGGTGAAGTAATGCAACGTTCGCATAATTTGCGAATTGTTCATTGCTTCCTGGCGGATGCGAGTTTGGATTTCTGCTTCAGGAGTGGAAAGAGATTGCGGAACGACCGTCGTGTTGAGCAATACGACAAGGCTCAACAACGCCCGGATGAAAAGTGGAGCGCGCATGAATGGTTTACCTTTCAGGATTGAATTGATGACGTGGAATTACACCATCACTTTAGGCAAGACGTGCTGAGGCGTAAAGCGGCTACTGAAAAATGTGTGACGAGAGGTTGTTACTTGATGAAGCCGCTGATGAACTCGAAATACTGACGGCGTCCGCCGCGTTTCTGCCAGAACTCGATGGATTTCTTGATGCGCTTGAGGCAAGCCAATAACTCTTCGACAGTGAGTTGGCCTTCGGGAATATTCACGGCATCCGCTCCATATCCCAACGCCTGCCGACCGAGATTGAATTCACACATGGCTTTGACGCTGTCGAAGGCTTCTTGCTCATGCGGTTGCAAACCTGCGGGGCTATACGTGCGGCCTTGCGTTTCAGCGTGGTAGCTCTTGATGAGTTGTTCAACGACAAACAGCGCCGCGTGGTCGTTCATCCTGGCGTTATTTTTGTAGCAAGTGACGTAAGCGAATTCGAGGTTTTGCAATACCGGCAAATAGTCTTCTTCTACAAAAGCCATCGCTGCCGTTCCTTGAGAAAAACGTAGCCGCCCGACCTTCACCAATCTTCTCGACGAATCGGGCGGCTACTATTGAATTGGAGACTGACCATTGGCAGTCAGCGGAAGTAACTCGATAAAAGTTATTTGGTGGCGATCACGATTTCGTTGGCGCGCACGTGATGCAATTGCGCCTGCGCGACTTGTGCGGCGGCATTCACGTTCGTGCGCAATTGATAGGTACGCTCTTTAAGCGCGGCGTTTTCGCTGTTCGCCGAAGCGACAAGGCTTTGCGTATAAGTCCGCGCGCCTTGCGCCAGATTCGCCTTTTCGCGCGCACGCACCATCGTCGAAAACGCCAACAGCAAGCCCGCCAATGCGATCATGCCCAGCCACACATAGCTGGGAATCGTAGGCGCGAAAGCTACAACGCGATTCCATACGGACACGCCAGCGGTTTGCGCCGACGTTTGGGAATAACTAACTGAGTACAAATTTGCTACCGGTTTCAAGCAACACCTCCAAATCCTGTTGTGAATGCGTCTCGGCATAACACCGCACCACCGGTTCAGTGCCGGACATTCGCAACAGTAGCCAAGACCCGTCGTCAAAGAGATATTTCACGCCGTCCATGCGATTGACGCTGGTGACGCGACGTCCGCCGATTTCGGTGGGCGACTCTGCCGCGAGCCGTTCGGCTAAACGCTCTTTGACTGCGGGCGTAAGTTTGATGCCGACGCGTTCACAATAAAGCGCGCCGTCCTTGCGAAAGACCTCTGCAATCATTTCACCCAAACTTGCACCGCGCGCGGCTACCATCTCAGTCACCAGCAAGCAGGCAATGATGCCGTCTTTTTCTGGAAAATGTCCTTTGATGGTCAGTCCGGCGCTTTCTTCGCCACCGAGAATGATTTGGTCTGCGTTGATGAGCTCGCCGATGAATTTGAATCCCACCGGCGTCTCGTAAACTGCGCGACCGTGCCGCTTGGCAACACGGTCGAGCAAATGCGTCGTCGCTACGCTGCGCGCCACGCCGCCCGTCCAATTGGCACGCGTCTCACACAGGTAATCGAACAAAATTGCCAATACGTGATTGGCCGAAACAAACGTGCCATCACGATCAATGAATCCGAAACGGTCGGCGTCGCCGTCCGTCGCCAAGCCTAAAGCAAGCTTGTCAGACAAGACCAGATCGCGCATCTCGCTCAAATTACGCTGCGAAGGTTCGGGGCTGTATCCGCCAAACAGCACATCGCGCGTGTCGTGAACGGTTTTCACTTCGCAACCGTTTTGTCGCAGCACGTCGTCGAGATAACCGCGTCCCGTGCCCCACAGCGGATCGTAAGCCAGCTTGAGTTTCGCTGAAGCGATCTTGCCGAAATCTACTTTGCTTGAGAGCGAAGCCAGATATTCAGCGCGCGGATCAATTTCAATCGGTTTGGCATCGCTGGTTGCCGATGGCGCAGTAAACGCGCCGCTTTGCAATTCGGCAATACGCTTTTCAATCTGCTGGGTAATCTCAGGCATCGCCGGAGCGCCATCCGCCGTTGAGAATTTCATCCCGTTGTATTGCGGCGGATTGTGGCTCGCCGTGAAATTGATTCCGCCGCGCGCCTGCTTTTGCTGGATGCAATATGAAATCACCGGCGTCGGCGTTTCGCGGTTCGTCAGATAAGCCTCATAGCCCAAGCCCGCAAACGTCGCCGCGCATTCCGCTGCGAAATGTTCGCTCAGGAAGCGCGTGTCATAACCAACGATCATAGGTCCGCCTGCGCGCTCTTCGTGTAACACAGACGCAATCGCTTGCGTCACCAGCCGCACGTTCGCGTAGGTGAACTCGTCCGCAATAATGGCCCGCCAACCGGAAGTGCCAAAAGTAATCGCCATACCGATTCCTTCTTTGAATCCGTTAAAAAGACACAGAACTGAAAACAGAGGAGCCTGCCAACTTTCCGTTCCCCGTCACCGCACCATTACCTAAGTTGTATTGTTGAAAAACTGCTTCTATCTCTAAAAATCTGGCTCTAAGAATCTGGGAGGCTGAACAAAAGCCGAAATTGCTTCTCCCGTGGCTCTTGTACCGAAATTTCAAAACGCTCGACTGGAGCGGCGCGGAAAGTAGCACGCACCCCGAAACCTGTAAAGCCTTGAAATGCAATAGTTTCACACCTGCAACCTTAAAAATGACTTCACTAATTAAACAATTGTTTCATCGCCATCGAAGCTACAGATTGTAGCCTTGTCAGCGACAGCCTCAAGATGTCGTAGCAAAACGGTGACAAAACCGCTTTCGGTAAACCGCTGCAAGCTGTCTGAAAACGCATTTTCAGCCGCCGAAAATAACCTGAAAAAAAATTTCGCGTTTTAAGAGTGCAACAGCGGAAGGGGCTGGGCAGGAAATAAGAAAACCGCGTGCCTGCCAACTTCAAAGAAGCGCAAACACGCGGTTTTATTGGGAAATTCGCTGAAATTAAGCGGCCTGTTTCTTGGCGCGCGGCTTTTTGCCTTGCAGCGCGTCTTCCAGCATTTGCTCGACTTCTTCGTTGGTCATCTTGGTCACGTGCGAGATTTCGCGGATGAGCAAGTGACGCGCGCGTCCGGCGAGTTGTTGCTCTTCGGGTGAGAGCGTTTTGCTCTTGCTCAACTTCGACATGGTCTTGAGCGAGTCGGCGATCTCATAAACTTCGCCCGAAGCCATGCGCTCGCTGTTTTTCTGGCTGCGCTTGCGATGGTCAGTGGCGACTTCGATGTCCTTGCCCAGAAAACGCAGCAGTTTGGGCAGGTCTTCTTTTTCCATCAGCTTGCGCATCCCAACGCCTTCGGCTTTGTTGACGGGCACCCGCACTAACGTACCTTCTTTATCGTCTAAAGGCTCTAAAACATATACTTTAGCCGTCGTACCGACGACCGTGAACTCTTCTACGCCAGCCACTCTGCAAATGCCAACGCGCGGATAAATAACTTTATTACCTTCTCGAAATGACATGTAAAATTCTGCTCCCTTCGCACCAAAATTGCGCGCACTATATCACAGAAATTCGCGCTTGGGGCGGGCATTTCTTTTATTTTCTGTAACTTGCAGCGTGAGGCGGCTGAAATGGCTGATTTCTCAGGGGTTTCGCGGTGTCCGAAGCCCGACCGTAAGAGAGGGCAGGCTTGGGAATTTAATAACGTCGCTGGCCGATGTTTTGTGTACCGAAAGTGCCGATGCCTTTCAGAGTAAAAGAAAAAATGTAGCGGTTCTCAAATCGGTTGCCGGCATTGAAAGAAAATCGCTGCACTTGCAGGCTGCAACAATCCCACGAATACCCGCCCACCGTTTGCAGGAAAATTAAGTTATTGCTGCGATAGAGTTCCTTGCGGCGCAGGTCGTAAACCAGCGAAGAGCCTACATAAAGCCCGCGCGTCGGATTGCCATAAAAAGCCGAGATGTCGGTTTGATTGCCCGGCAAAGACGACGGGTCGGCGGGCAAGCCATAACGCCGTTCGTCAATGCGCACCAGCCGCGTGTAATACCAGTTATTGCTCAATAACAACGGCCCTTTGACGAGGCTGCCGCCGAAAACGATTTCGCGCAACGCACCGAATTGCGTGTCGTAATTCAACCGCACATCCGCCGCCATAAAGTCATTCGGACGCAACCGCATCCGCACGTTGAGCGGCGATAGGTTGCGTCGCACTCCGCCGAAAGCAAAGCCCGTCAACGTATTGATCGGGAAAAACTGATTGCGTACGCAATTCGTAGGCGACTGGTCAAAGACGGCGCGCGAACAAGGCTGCAACGCTCCGCCAAACGTAGGATCGAAAAAGTATTTTTGTGCAATGGTCAGGTCGAGCCATTCGTGTGCCTGTACGCTTTTGCCGTCCGCCGATTTGCGGCGCGTGAAAAACTTGTTCGTGATGCCGTATTCGACTTCGTTGGTTTCGGCGATGGCGTCGCGTTCGTCCACTCGAATGAAGCGGGTGAAATCTTCGATGCCCGCGAGGCGGCGATAAACCGCATAAGGTTCGATGATGTGCTTGAACCACGGCTCGCCATTCTTGCGCTTGAAGACTTTGGCAAACGCCGGCGCCCGCAAGTCGGCGGTGAAATCAGCGTAATTACGAAACAGGTTTTGCCCCACGACCGTGCGCGTATTCGACGCCAGACTGTCGCTGTAAAACGTCGAACGCAACGCCAGACTCGGCGTCAACGTGAAGCCTGCCACTGATTTCAACGGAAAGGTCAACTGCGGAAAGAAATCCAGGCGCTGCACAATCGAAGGCGATTTGAGAACAGTTGAGTTAAAAACCGTTTCGCTGCGCCGCACGCCGCCCAGCGAAGATTCGAGGGCGAAATAAACGGGAAAATTCACTGAGATTTTCGTCGCGCGCTTGTTCAATTCCGCTGCGGGAAACTGGCGCACCTTCACGATTTGATTGCCGATGAAAAAGCTCTGTTCGCCGAACAGCGCGTTGAAACTGTAAGAACGCCAGTTCTTGTTCAGATAAAAAATCGAACGCTCTTCGGGCGAAATGGCCGTCGTCACGTTTTCGGCGAATACGTTGCGGAAGTTGAAGGACGAAGTGATATTTACGTCGGCGACGGCGCTGAAACCGTTTTTGAAATTGTGTACGGCTTCGGCGTAAAAGCTGCTGCCGCTGGCATCGGGCTGCACGTTGCCGTTTTGATCGCGCACCGTACCGAAC
>JABFSD010000918.1 GCA_013140935.1 Acidobacteriota bacterium | reverse complement strand
GTCAGGATGCGCTCGAATTGTCCGGTCAGTGCAAGTGCCGACGCGACGGCGGCTTGGGCGTAAAGGGCTACGACGGGCGCGTTGTTGCGTTTGCTCAAGGTTTTGAAAACCGTCGGAGCGACACCGTCTAACGCCATCGCGTAATAAACCCGCGCACCGGCTGCCGTCCACGCGCTCAACGAAGCGAGGATGACGAAAACAATGATCGAACTCACCAGCCGCGCGCCGTTCGTGCCGAACAAATGTTCGGCGGCGGTGTTGCCGATGGCAACGTTGTCGGTCCACTCGCGCGCCGGCACGGCGTAAAGAAACAGCAGATTCAACGACACATAAAGCAGGACGACGAGCAGTGTGCCGCCGATCAACGCGCGCGGCAGGTTGCGACGCGGCGCAGCGATTTCTCCGGCGAGATAGGCCGCGCCGTTCCAGCCGGTGTAGGCATAACTCACTTGCAACAACGCGGCCCAATATGAACCGACGGGTTGAACGGTTTGCGTGACGCCGCGCCAGTCGCCGCGTCCGGTGAGGCAACCGGCTATCACGAACAGCCCGATGGCAACGATCACGGTGAACATCATCAGGCTTTGCAGCCGTCCGCTCGAACGCACGCCGAATGAATGCCAGAGCGCAAAGACCCACGGCAAGACAGCGGCGATCAATCCGCCTTCGGTCAAGCTCGTACCCCACAGCGGCGTTTGCGGTTCCCAACCGGGAAAAGCCGAAGCGGCATAAGCGATTGCGCCTAACGAAGACGCGGCGATGGGCGCGGCGAAGCCTACGAAAAACGTGACCCAGCCGCTGACGAAGCCTAAGCTCGGCCCGAACACATGCGACAAGTAACGATATTCGCCGCCCGCGTGCGGCAAGCGCGTACCGAGTTCGGCGTAACAGAGCGCGCCGCAGAGCGCGAGCAATGCGCCTGCGAGCCAGAGACTGAGGGCTTCAACGCCGCTTGACGTGGCGGCGCGGACGACGGCGGGTACGGTGAAAATGCCGGTACCGACCATGCTGGTGACGACGAAGGCAGTGGCTCCTGAGAGGCTTAGTTCGCGGCGCAAGGAAGAATCAGACATGAGGGGTAATCAGTCGCCAAGTTAGTCGTTAGAAGAAATGACTTCCCACGCGGAACGGTCGCGCAAGAGCGTAGAGAGCAACATCGTATGCAAGCCGTGGCCGCTGCGCGTAGCGCGTACGTGGCCGAGAATCGGCATGCCGCACAGCGCCAGGTCGCCGATGATGTCTAGCATCTTGTGGCGGACAAATTCATCAGGGAAACGCAAACCTTCTGGATTCATGACGCCATCTTTGGTCAACGCGATGGCATTCTCAAGCGAAGCGCCGCGCGAGAGGCCGCTTTTGCGCAAGGCTTCGACTTGATCTACGAAACCGAAGGTGCGCGCGGGAGCGATTTCGCTGAGGTATTGGCCGTTGGCGAATGTGACTTCGCGCGCTTGCACGCCTATCAGCGGGTGCGGGAAATCAATCGTGCAGGTAATGCGGAATTCGTCGGCGGGTTCGATGGACATGCCCCGGGGTGGTGAAAGATGCGGTTCGCCGACTTCAATACGTTTGAGTACGCGTAAGTAAGCGCGCGAGGCGGGCAATTCAATGCGACCGGCGGCAGAGAGCAAGTCTACCCATGGCTGACTGCTGCCGTCGAGAATAGGCACTTCGAGCGAATCTACTTCGATGATGACGTTGTCTATGTGGCATCCGGCGAGGGCTGAAAGCAGATGTTCGACGGTGGCGATCATGACGCCCGAACGCATCAACGTCGTCGCGTAACTCACGTGCGCGACATATTCGGGCGCAGCGAGAATTTCAAAGTCGTTCAAATCCGTCCGGCGAAACAGATAGCCTGTATACGCCGGAGCCGGTTTGACGGTGACGTTTACGGGCGAAGCCGAATGCAGCCCGATGCCGCTCGCAGTGAATTCATGTTTGATCGTAGTTTGTCTTGCCAACTAAATGGTACTCCAGGTTGTGATGTTGCGGCTTCAAAGCGCAGCAAGCCGCGAGCCATATCAAGGCAGGTACGTTGAAACAATAAAGTCGTTGCAGACAGGGAACTAAGCGGGAAATGCGAATACGCTGAAATAAAAAGGGTGTGGTGATTCGGCGACAGTGAATTGGTCGGGTTGTGGCTTTCGAGGGAAGGCATAAAGCAAAACGGCTGCCGCGCGATGGCAGCAGCCGTTTGAGAAAACTCGTGGCAAGAAACTCTATTCGACGATGCGACGGACTTTCTTGCGATTGCGTTTGCGCGCGAGTTGCGATTTCAGGCGAGCCTTTTCGCCGGGCGGAATGAAGAAGGCGTGACGTTTGACTTCACGAATGATGTCTTCGGTTTGCACCTTGCGTTTGAAACGGCGCAATGCGCTTTCCATGGTTTCGTTGTCACCCAGTTTTATTTCTGCCATCAGTAATCACCTCGCTTTCCTGGCGGATTTATTTGCGTCTCGCAGCAGGAGGCTGCAAAACGAAACGCGGAGACTAGGTGACAAGTTCATCAGTGTCAATTGGGAGTGGTTTATTCCCAGGGTCTATTCATTCTCGAAAGCCAGAAACGCATTTCACAGGATTAACAGGATGGTGGCAAGGTTTGTTATTACTCGCTGTCTCATCCCATCCCCTAAATCATGAAAATCTTGTTAATCCTGTGAAATGCGTTTCTGGCTTTCGAAAATGAATAGACCCTGGGCGCTACGGTAATCCAGTTGCGCTATGCGTCCAGTTTCAGCAAAGCGTGCAACAACACATTTGCGCCATTCGTGATGTCTTCCGGCGTAGAGAATTCGCGTGGGCTATGGCTGATGCCGTCGCGGCTGGGGATGAAAATCATGCCGATGGGACAGAGATGCGCGATCTCTTGCGCATCGTGTCCCGCGCCGCTCGGCAGCAGTTTCGTCGTGAAGCCCAACTGTTTCGCCGCTTCGTCAATCGCCTGGCGAAAGCGCGCATCGGTCGGCGCTGGCTGTGATGACGTAACTTGTTTGAACTCGAATTTCGTACCCGTCGCCGCTTCGATCAGTTTCACCTCGGCTTGAATCTTTTCGTAAAGCATTCGCACCTTCGCCGCATCGAGATCACGCAAGCCCAGACTCGTTACGACCTTGCCCGGTACGATATTGAATGCACCGGGGAAGGCTTGCAGCTTGCCAACCGTTCCGACTTGGCGACCAGGCAGGGAAGTGACGACGCGATTGACGGCTTCGATGTATTTCGCGGCGGCCAACAACGCATCCTTGCGCTGATTCATTGGCGTCGTGCCTGCGTGATTGGCGAAGCCTTCAACGGTGACTTCCCACCAGTTGACGCCGACGATGCCTTCGACGACGCCGATGTTGATTTTCTCTTGATGCAACAAGCCGCCCTGTTCGATGTGCAATTCGAGATAGCCCGCGAGGTCGCCTTGCTTGCGCACGGCGCTCGCCAAGTTGTCAGGATCGCCGCCGATGACCTTGATGCCTGCGCGGATAGTTTTCTTGCTGTTGGTGACGAGGCTCAGGTCTTGGTCGGTCAACAAACGCGCGAGCGCCGTGCTGCCGATGGTTCCGCCTTCTTCGTTTTGAAAGAGCACGACTTCGAGCGGATGCCGCAAGCGCACATTGTTTTCAGCCAGCGTTTGTGCCACCTCAATCGCGCCCATCGAACCGACTTGCCCGTCGTAACTGCCGCCTGCCGGAACCGAATCAATATGCGAACCGATCATCAGCGGCTTTAACACCGCGTCACTGCCCGCGCGACGTCCAATGATGTTGCCTGCCGCATCAAGGCTCACGTCGAGTTTCGCCTCACGCATCAGCCGCATCGCGTACTGGCGCGCTTGCAAATCTTCTTCGGAATAAGCGACGCGATGTGTTCCGCCTTCCGGCGTTTTGCCGAATTGGGCGAGTTCGCTCAGGTGTGCATTGAGGCGCTGGCCCCGAATGCGTAAATTGATGCGCAATGAGTTTTGTGACGGCAAGGTCAGCGCAGGCAGCGCAGCCATCAGATGGAAATTGAATGTGCGACGATTCATAACAGGTTAGTCCTTCCAGATGGCACCGAGTCCGAGTTCCCATAGTCGTTTATTCAGCGACGGAAGGTCTTGGTCGAGCATCTCATGGGCACGCGCTTTCAACCCAGCCCATTCCTGATTGAGTTGTTTCAACCGATCCAGAGAAGGCTGATTCACACTGGGAATATCGCTTTCGGTTTGGTTGAGCAAAAACAGATAGTTCGCCGTGAACTTATTCGGGAAGTTTTCTACATCGTCATAGGCCTTTGATTTGCGCTGCACCATGTCTTCGTCCCACGTTTTCATTTTCTTGAACAACACTTCGCCGTCTTTTTTCACGCCGCTGAATTTGTCGCCTGCGGGTAATGACTTGAGCAACGCTTCTAACTGTTGCTGCTTTTCGTAAAGGCTGTTCGTCAGGCGGTGCATCGCGGTCAATTCGGTTTCCATTCCCAACATCGTCTGATGATATTCCGCATACGTCGCAGCCGTCGTTGGATAAAGCGGATTCGCCAGAATCTCAGCCTCAGTCGCAACTGTTTGCTCCCCCATTTTCAACGTGAAGCTATATTTCCCCGGCGGCGCTTTGTGTCCGGCGTAGCTGCTCTCGATGAATACGTTCGGCACGCCCGGCATCGTGGCGTAACGCAGATCCCAGACGAATCGGTTCAGCCCTTTCGCTTTCGGCAACAGCGGATCAGCCTTAGGCGAGCCGTCATATTTCACGGCCTTTTCATCCTCTTTTGACGAAAAGCTGCGCACCAACTTGCCTGCCGCATCTTTGATCTCAAGCATGATGTGGTCTTCTTTTTTGAGTTCAGGCAGTTGGTAATAAACCACCGTGCCCGTCGCAGGATTCACGCCTCTCAATCGGTTCGCGCCGGTGAACTCATCTTCTGATGAATCGAGTTCGCTCCCACCGTTGACGAGAGTTGCGTTGTCAGGGCGATACATTGCGAACTCAGCTTTTTTGTATTGGCGAATCACGCTCAAATCATCCAGCACCCAAAACGACCGGCCCGACGTAGCCGCAATCAGATTGCCTTTATGAATGCGCAAATCAGTGATCGGCGTCACCGGCAAGTTCAGTTGAAAGGGCGACCAGTCTTTGCCGCCATTCCACGACAGATACAAACCAAGCTCGGTGCCTGCGAATAACAAATCTTTGCGCACGTCGTCTTCGCGGACTACGCGCGTGAAGGCGCTGGTCGCGATGCCACTATCAATCTTCGTCCAACTGTTTCCGTAATCCGTCGTCTTGTATAACCCCGGCGCGTGGTCGTTGAATTTATACCGCGTCGTAGCGATATAAGCCGTAGCCTTGTCGTGTGGCGAAACTTCAATCGCATTGATCAAACATTCGGCCAAGCCTTTGGGCGTTACGTTCTTCCAGTTCGCGCCGCCGTCGCGCGTCACTTGAACGAATCCGTCATCGCTGCCCGTCCAGATCACGCCTTTTTCGTGCGGCGATTCGATGACGTAACTCAGCGTGCCGTAATTTTCCGCGCCGACGGCTTCGTTGGTGTAAGGCCCGCCGCCCTTGCCCTGCTTGTCTTTTTCGTTGCGCGTCAAATCAGGCGAAGCCTCTTTCCACGTCTTGCCCATGTCGCTCGTCTTCAACAGCAACTGCGCGCCGTGGTAATAAGTGTTCGGTTCGTGCTTGCTCCAGATGATTGGCGCGTTCCAGTTGAAACGGTACTTGATGTCTTTCGCATCCATGCCCAAGTACTGAATCGGCGCAGCCATCACGTTCGTCGAAGCCTTGGCTTGCGTGTCCAGCACTTCAATCGTGCCCTGATAGCTCCCGCCCAAAACGTATTTAGGATTGTTCGGATCGAACGCCAGAAACGCGCTCTCGCCGCCCGCTGAAGCCGTCCAACTCGCCGTCGTGATTCCGCTGCTGCCCAACTCGCGGCTCGCAATCGAAACCGACGAATTGTCCTGCTGCCCGCCGTAGATGCGATAAGGAAACTGGTTGTCTGTGTTGACGCGATAGAACTGCGCCGTAGGCATATTGCTTTGCGTGCTGAAGCTCTTGCCGCCGTTGAACGTCACCGCGCAGCCGCCGTCATTCGCAATGATGAAGTTGTTCGAGTTCGCCGGATTGATCCACAGATCGTGATAATCGCCGTGCGTACCTGACAGCGTCGTCCACGTCTTGCCGCCATCGGTCGAACGCAACGCCGGTGCGCTCAACACATAAATCGTGTCTTCGTTTTTCGGGTCAATAAAAAGCTCGATGTAATACCATGCGCGTTGCACCAGCCGATGGTCGTTGGTGATGCGGCTCCATTT
>JABFSD010000245.1 GCA_013140935.1 Acidobacteriota bacterium | reverse complement strand
ACAATGAACAAACCGAAAAAAATGATGACCATCTGCTTCACGTCGGTCCACGCGACGGCCTGCACGCCGCCGAACATCGTGTAAATCGTCGTCGTCAAACCCATCAACAAAATCGTTTGCCACTCGCTCCAACCCAGCACGATTGATAGCACCACCGAAGGCGCGGCGATGACTGCGCCGCAAGCCAGCGCGCGTTGAATCAAAAAACAAAAGCTCGCCAACGAACGCGTCTTCGCGTCAAAGCGGCGTTCGAGATATTCATACGCCGTATAAACTTTCGCGCGATAGAAGAACGGCACGACCGTTACGCACAGAATGATGAGCGCGAACGGCAAGCCGAAATAAAACTGAATGAACCGCATCCCGTCGGCATAAGCCTGCCCCGTAGTACTCACCAGCGAGATGGCTGAAAGCTGCGTCGCCATTACCGATAAGCCAACCGCCCACCACGGCAGGCTGCGGCTGGCGAGGAAGTAACCTTCCAACTCATTCGACTTTTTCGTCAGACGCAAGCCGTCGTAGGTGATGTAAACCAGATAAGCGATGACGATGAACCAATCAAGTTTGTGCATGGAGCTTAGACCTCAGACCTGTTGAGGCGTTATTGAAATTGGGTAGAGAAAAGCCAGATCGCACCGATGACGATGATCGTGTAAACGACGACAATGAAGTAGATGCGGTTCCAATACGGATATTCGGTTTCTTCGCGTTGATGTTTGTCCATGATCTTTTGTGTATAAGGCTACGGCTTCGTTCAACAATAAGTTAATCAGGCGCATCGTTTAGAGTACCGCCTTGAGGCGGAATCGGAGGCTTTAGCCGACTTGCAAGTCGGCTAAAGCCTCCGATTCCGCCTCAAGGCGGTACTCTAAACGATGCGCCCAAACCATAAAGTTATTTTCAAAAAAATCCTAAATGAGTTTTCTGATTTCACTAACCAGCTTCCAAAGATTGTGCAGCCCAAACACGAACACGATGATCGCTACCAGTATTATTACGTTTGACCAATCGAGTCCCATGCAAACCTCTCAGACTTTAATCGCTGCCAGTAACTTTTCGTGTAAGGTCGGCACGTACACCAACTGCTCCGGTTTCATCAATACGCTGCGAAACACCGTCAGCAGCTTTTCGTCCCAAACTAAATCTGAATGCCCGGTCAACAGGCGCTGCGTGACATTGAGCTTGGCGAGATAAAGCGGATGTTGCTGGTCATTCATCAACGCGGCGAATACGCGATGCGTGAGTGCGTTGATGGCAGAAACCTGCAATCCGTCTTCCAGCCCTTTTGGCACCGCATAAAAATTCACGATGTCGAGCGCAGGCGACGTAACCAAACGCAACGCCTCTGATTCATCAATCAGCTTTGCCCAACCTAAAGCCGCTTGCCGCGTCTTGCGCAAGACTGCGCCCAAGCCGTCAGCCGTCAGCGGAAAGCATTGCAACGTCGCCCACAACGCCGCCGCCGCCGCGCCCGCGCGCGAACATTCCAAACTGATTTCGCCCAGATGCAATTCGCTCGAAGTGAAATAGGTATAAGGCGAATCGTGTTTATACAAACGCCCTACGGAAGGATCGCGGAACAGCACCGCGCCGCAGCCATAAGGTTGCAAACCGTGTTTATGCGGATCAACCACAATGCTGTCGCACTTGGCGAGCGCGCGAAAAGCGGCGGCATCTTGATGATTCAACGCGCCGTCTTCATCCACGAGCAAACGAAAAAATCCGCCGTAAGCCGCGTCGCCGTGCAACCGAAATTCGTAAGCGCGTTGCAACGCGATGATTTCGTGAATCGGATCAACCGCGCCCAACGCCGTCGTACCCGCCGTAACGACGACCGTACCGATGCGTCCGGTTTTGAGGTAGGTGCGCAACTCGTCTACGTCTAGGCGGCCTTGCGCGTCGGAACGCAACTTGACGTGTTTCGCGCCGATGACCTGACACATGCGTTCGTGGGTGTAATGCGCCTGATCGGAAAACGCGATGGCTTTGTCGGGATGCAACGAACGCGCAACCCAGAGGGCTTCGAGGTTGGCGATGGTCCCGCTCGACGTGAGATGGCCGAGATGTTGGGCGTAGCCGAACATTCGCGCGAGCGCCGCGACGCACTCGGTTTCCATCTTGGCCGTCGCGGGGCCGCCATCCAGCGCGTGATTGTTCGGATTGATTTGCATCGCCATGAAATAAGCGAGGGCGGCGATGGCGTGCGGCGGCTTGAGCATTTGCCCCGCATAAGACGGATGAAAGAACGGGTAATTATCATCGAGCCGCGCGAGCAATTCGCCCAACACAGAACGGGCTTTGTCTTCCGCTACGTGCAGCGTTTCGTCCGCCTCATAAGCGTGCCAGCGGTCGGCTTGCCCGGCTGCCAATTGTTGCAAGGCGTCAGACGTCAACTGTAACAAGTTGAAAGATTCGGCCATACCGTTAGGGAGCGCGAACGATGCATCCGCGCAAAAATTCGTCGTTGGTCTTCGTCGTTGGTCTTCGTCGTTAATTTGGAGGGTATGATTATAGGGGCAAGCGGGTAATTAGCAGCAACCCGCCTACGAAATGCCCGCTAATCCAAAATTTGTAAATCGCTGTCCTCTACTGACTCCGTCATACCCAACTCGCGCACGAGGGGCAGAATCATCAACCGGTGCAACAGCAACGCCAGACAGCCGCAACTGGCGACAGCAGCGGCGAGCGGTACGGCTGAGTGGTTGTGAAAGGCGCTTACCAACGAACCCACGAGCGTTGCCAGCGCAAATTGCAAAGTACCCAACAACGCCGAAGCGCTCCCGGCGCGTTCCGCCTGATGCGCCATCGCGCCCGCTATCGTATTCGGAAACGAAAAGCCCAAGCCGGCGACGTAAACCACGAGCGGCAGCCAGATGCCCAGCATGCCGCCCCAACCGGTCAGTGCCATCAGCAAAAGCAACACGCCTACGCTTGCGAGTACGACGACGATCCAATGCAAAATCTCGTCCGGCTTCCAGCGTGCCAACAAGCGGTGATTGATCTGCGAAGCCGCAATCAACCCAAAGGCCGTCGCGCCGAACATGACGCCGAACGTTTGTTCGCTGACGCCATACAGCTTGATAAAAACGAAGGGGGAATTGGAGATGTAAGCAAACAACCCCGCCTGAGCCACTGCGCCCGCGATGGCGTAACCGTTATAGCGCCGATCGGCCAGCAACTGCCCGTAAACCCGCACCGCCGTCCGCAATGGTTGATCGTGCGTATGCCGCGCCGCTGCGGGCAAGGTCTCATCCAGACCGAATACGGCGGCGATGAAACAGGCTACGCCAAACAACGCGAGGAACAAGAAAATGGCACGCCAACTGAAATGTTGCAGCATATAGCCGCCCGCCGTCGGAGCCAGAATCGGCGCTGCACCCAACACCAGCACCAGCATCGAGATGACTTTCGCTGAATCGCGCTGATCGAACAGGTCGCGTACCATCGCCCGCGCAATCACAATCCCTGCGCATCCGCCAATCGCTTGCACGAAGCGCAACGCAATCAATGTCTCGATATTCTGCGCCGCCGCGCATCCCAACGAAGCGAAGACATACAAGACGATGCCTACGTATAAAGGCCGCTTGCGCCCATAACGATCCGCCAGCGGCCCATAAATCGCCTGCCCCAACG
This sequence comes from Acidobacteriota bacterium, assembly GCA_013140935.1. GTDB lineage: Bacteria > Acidobacteriota > Blastocatellia > RBC074 > RBC074 > JACPYM01. Next base: position 2,666 of record JABFSD010000245.1, on the reverse strand, counting down.
CCATACCGATAAAAAACGCCGCCAGCGAAAACTGTACGGCAGAACTCGTTGTATGCAATTCCCGCTCAAGCGTCGGGAAGCTCGGCAAATACATATCCACCGAGAGCGAGCCAAACGCCGTGAGCGCTCCCAAAATCGAAACCAACCGCCACGAAATTTTTTGCATGATGCGATGAGTATACCGCGTAGTGGCGAATGCCTGAGTCAAAGACACGGGAGCTGGTTTTTTACCAAATGAGCGGGACATTAAAACAGGGAGAGCCAGCGATCACTGGCCTTCCCTGTTCCGAATTTCAAGCTGCCTAAGCCGGAGCGTCGCCGCTCCGGCTCGGCTTCAAAACCGTGCGTGAGAGTTTCCAACTCACACGGCTCCTCGATTACCTGGCGTTGGTCATACGTACCTCATCCAGACGTTCCGCCTCGCGGGTCGTCTTGGTGTCGTGGCAGTGCCGATGCAAGAGTTGCAGGTTATGAATCCCTGACGTACCGCCACGATAACGCGGTATCAGGTGATCTATTTCCATCACATCTCCTGCGCGGAACCAGAGGCCGCATTCCCGGCATTTCCCCTCCTGCCGCTTGAGTAGCTGCGCGACTCGCGGCGGCACTTTCGGGTGATAGCCGAGTCGTGTACTCCAATAGCGCCAGTCGCCGTCGTAAGGGCTGCGCCCGCCCGCCACCTTGAGATAACACCGATAGTGCGTCTCACTGTGACGCCGCAGTCGCTACTGACCGTCCGCTGACCGAAAGCGCCAGCCTCCGACGACGCCCCAGTACTTGCGCACCAGCCAGCCTTTGCTCTTCTTCGGATGCCGACGTTTCGCCCAGGCATAGAGCATCGCAGCAGCGTACCGAGTTTATGAAAGGCACGATGGCTGGACACATAACGGTAGTAATTCGTCCAGCCCGCGATTTGTGCGTTCAGCGCCTTGATTAACTCGGCCACTGGTTTCGCACCGTGTCGCTTGATCGTAGCTCGCAACTTCTCGGCGTGCCGTTTGATCCCTTTCTCGCTCGGCTCGATGCGCAGCTCACATCCGACGGATTGCCCCTGACCATTACGGTCGGCGCGATGTTTACCCGCCGGATATTGCCTGATCTTGAAGCCGAGGAACTCAAAACCCGCTGCGCCTTCCGTCGCTTCCAACGTATGCGCGATGCGCGTCTTGCTTTCCTTCAATTCCAAGCCCATCTCGCCGAGCCATTCCGTCACGACCTCACGGCTCTGCTCAATCACTTCACGCTCTTCGTGCAAGATCACGAAATCATCCGCGTAGCGCACCACCTTCGGCGGACTCACGTTCCGTCGTCGAGGAAACCGCGCTTGAATGATCGTCTCCAATCCGTGCAAAGCGATGTTCGCCAACAAGGGTGAAATCACTCCGCCCTGCGGCGTACCCGCCGTCGTCGGAAATAATTCCTCCCCCGCCATCACACCCGCCGTCAACCACGCCTTTTGGAGCTTGTACACATTGCGCTCGGTTTCCTTCCACGCGCACGTGTTCCATCCATACATCGGTGGTTGGGCCACCGTGTTCATAGCGTATTGACTCCTACTGATACCTCTATCTTTCAGGTCATGGGCAGGTCATCGGGTCTCGGGTCAGCCTATCCCACGGCTTTCCCGTGGGCGTTTGCTTCTCAGACCATCCCACTCTCCGCAGCATCCGGTTGACACCTACTGCGACGCGCGTGCGCCGCAGGGCTGCGGTTTGTTATCCCGTTCCGAAGTTACGTTTGACGTGACACTTAGGGACTCACTCTTCGCCGGGTTACTAATGGAATGCAGTCCGAATCAGGAATAGAGCTGTTCGGCCTTTCACCGTGTCCCTTTTGGACGGAGCCGATAACCCACGTAGGCTCCTGGCAGACTGACGACGATTCAGACGTGAGTTCGTATGCCTACCCATCTGTCACTGTGCTCGACGGGATGCGCCGTTGGGCTCGACGTGACCGCCTTTCCTTCCCGCTTCACGGATTGAGGATCAGTCGCTACCGTGGGGAAAGTGCTTCACCTGTGCATTACAGGGACAGGAATCTCACCTGTACGAAACTCCAGTTATCAAAGACCTTGCGGTCTTCGCCCTCCAGCCCTGACACACTGCGTCATTTCGGAGGAACGGTTCGCACCTACTCACATCTCAGCGCAATCATCGGATCAACCTTCGTCGCCCGCCGCGCCGGAATCCAGCAGGCGAGCAACGCCACACACGTCAGTAACAGCGCAAGCCCGGCAAAGGTCAGCGGATCTGTCGCCTGCACATCAAATAACAGCGTCGTTAGCAGGCGCGTCAGACCAAAGGCGGCGACCAGACCAGTGACGACGCCGACGAGCGCGAATTTCATCCCCTGTCGCAACACCAGCCGCGGCACATCGCCCCTGCCAGCGCCCAGCGCCATGCGGATGCCGAGTTCGTGTGTGCGCTGCGCGACGGAATACGCCATGACGCCATAAATTCCGACTGCCGCCAGCAACAGGGCGACCAGCGCAAACACCGCCAGCAACAACGTATTGAAACGCGCGCGGCTGACTGATTTCGCTAGCAGGCTGTCCATCATGCGCACATCAGAAAGAGGCTGTTCGGGGTCGAGAGAGCGAATCACTGCGCGCGCGTTTCAATACGTTGTTGCTGGCGGTGTTTGCGCTGGTCGCCCTGTTGCTGGCG
>JABFSD010000636.1 GCA_013140935.1 Acidobacteriota bacterium | reverse complement strand
TCATACGAGCGTAGTCAATCGGCTGCACAAGGTGTTGCAACAGGGGAATTACAAGTTGTCGTCGGTGGCGAGCCAGGTGCTGGGCGTGAGCGGACGCGCCATCTTGCAGGCGATGATGAACGGCGAAAGCGATGCGCAGCGGTTGGCGGCGTTGGCGCGCGGTCGGTTGAAGGCGTCACATACGGATTTGGTGGCGGCGCTGGAAGGCCAGTTGAGCGAAGGCGAGCGTTGGGTGTTGAAACAGTTGTGGGAGCAGTTGACGCAACTGGAAACAGAAATCGCGCGGTACGACGAAGAGATTCGCGTACAGATGAGCGAGTACGAAATGGTGCTGGAACGCTTGCTGACGATTGACCTGATCGGTCGGCGCAGTGCGGAGAACCTGTTGGCGGAGATCGGGCCGGACATGTCGAGTTTTCCGAGTGACGCGCAGTTGGTGAGTTGGGCGGGGCTGTGTCCTGGGAGCGAAGAGTCTGCGAAAAAGAATCGCAGCGGCAAAACGCCGAAAGGCAATCCGTGGTTGCGGCGCGCGTTGGTCGAGCCTTCGTGGAATGCGGCACGACGCAAAGACGGATACCTGGGCGCGATGTATCGCGGGATCGCGGCACGACGCGGTGGCAAACGGGCTGTCATCGCAGTCGCGCGTACGATTCTGGAAGCGGCTTGGCACATCCTGAGTGAAGGGGTCGAGTACAAGGAATTAGGCGGCAACTATCTGGATCAGCGACACGGCGAAAAGACGCGCAACCAACTGATCAAACGCTTGGAGAAGTTGGGGTACGACGTATCGCTGACGCCCAAAACCGTAGCCGCCTGAATCGCGGTTGACGGTGATTCAAACTACTTTTTTCGCTACGAAGCAGCCGCTCTTTGGCGGCTTTGGGTAGCGTTTACCTTGCCCCATTCCGCGAGGGCATGGGGCTTCTGAGGAGCCACTTGGCAAACCGCTTTACGCGGCTTCGTCATTCAGCAATCTACGGAATCGGGCGCCATCAATATCAGCAATGATGCGCGCGTGGATTACGTGATGGAAGACGCCAGAGGCAATGCTCTTGCCACCACGCAACCTAATCCGCCCTCGTGGGGGCTTGACCGCGTTGATCAACGCGACCTGCCGCTCAATCAACAATACAACTACATCAACACCGGCGCAGGCGTGAGAGTTTATGTTATTGATACAGGCATTCGCTTCACGCATCAGGACTTTGGCGGACGTGCATTCCAGGGAACTGATGTCGTCGGCGATGGACAAAATGGGAATGACTGCGCTGGGCATGGAACACATGTCGCTGGCACTATTGGCGGAACAGCTTATGGGGTTGCCAAGAACGTGAGTCTGTATTCTGTGCGAGTACTTGACTGCTTTGGTGGAGGAAGCATTTCGCAAATCGTTTCCGGCGTTGAGTGGGTGACAAACAATCACGTTAAACCAGCGGTTGCGAATATGAGTCTCCGATGGCCGGTTCCTATTGTCGTCGATCCCATCAATACTGCCGTTAAGAACTCAATTGCCGCCGGAGTGACTTACGTTCTCGCTGCCGGAAACGAGAATGGCAACGATGCCATACTTTACTCGCCAGCAGGGCAAGTGGAAGAAGGCATTACGGTTGCTGCCTCAGGTAGCACTACGAATTCAACTGCTTACGATCAAAGAGCCAGTTACTCCAACGCTGGCCCCAGGGTTGATATCTATGCACCAGGCACGAATATCACTTCCGCATATAGCACCAGCAATACAGCTTCGGCAGTCTTGTCAGGCACTTCGATGGCAGCGCCGCACGTCGCGGGCATGGCGGCGTTGTTTCTTCAATCCAATACGACGGCGGTGCCCTCTACAGTGGCAAGCGCCATTCTTGCCAAGTCCACGCCCAACAAAATCACCAGCAATGTAGCGAACACGCCGAATCGGTTGCTTTTCAACGATTACCTCAACACGGTTGCTCATGCGGTGACGGTCAACGCCGCCAGCTACATCGGAACGACGCTTGCGCCTGATTCTTACGCGGCGGCTTTTGGCAGCAATCTGGCGACGACGACCGCTAGTGCCTCTAATGGCATCTTTGCCACTACGCTGCCTACTCAACTGGGCGGTACGACTGTCAAAGTGAGAGATGTGTTGGGCACGGAGCGTTTTGCTCCCATTGTTTTTGTCACATCCACGCAGGTCAATTACATCATCCCCAATGGCACGGCTTATGGCAGCGCCATTGTCACCATCACCAACAGCGGCGGAGTAATTTCGCTGGGTGGGGTGCAGGTCTCGACCGTGGGGCCGGGTGCCTTCGCCGCCAACGCCAATGGCAGTGGACTCGCTTTAAGCTATATCCTGCGGGTGAAAGCAAATGGCACACAGAGCTATGAAGCAACAGGTCAGTGGAATGCACAGCTAGGACAGTATGTGTTCGTGCCGATCAATCTCGGGCCGGTGGGAGATCAGGTCTATCTGATTCAGTATGCGACTGGGTTCCGTTATCGCTCTGCCCTCTCCAACGTTACCGCGACCATTGGCGGGTTAAGCACGCCGGTATTGTTTGCAGGGCCGGAAGGTGGTGGCAACCTTGGACTAGACCAAGTCAACTCAGGCGCGATTTCTCGCAGTCTGATTGGTGCCGGGGTCGTGAATGTGGTGACGAAAGCAGATGGTAGAACGGCGAATACCGTTCAAATCCAGATTCAATAGCTGAAATGGTAACGCCAGTGATTACGCATGTAATCACTGGCGTTTTGCGTTAATAGCTCGAACTCTATGGAGGTAGCACAATGACAATTCAGTCAGATTTGAGATTGCGTCGTGTCGTGCTGTCGCTTCTGACAGCATTCCTGGTTTTGCCACTTGTTGCTGCTGTGTCTTTCGCTGGTTCAAAAAACCAAGCTGGAAGCGCAGAAGAGGCATATTTCCTGTTGGAAGAATATGGTACGCGCAAGGATCTGTTTGTGATTCGGCTCACGGATGCTGCCCTGATTCAAAGAGCCAGAGAAATTATTATCAAGCCGGATCCATTTGGGGAGATCGTACCATTTGGGAAACTGGTCAAGACCGCTGCTTGTTACAACCCAGGCTGGAACTACCAACTAAACGTCACCAGATTTGTTGGGGCGACGGCCGAAGCTTTGGATACGACTTTCCGTTATGCAGAAGATCATTTGTCAGAGACTCTCGGAATTAACGACATGGTTGACGTGGGATCTTTAGTCATAAAGGAGTTGCCCAAACCGGATTGCACAGGGAATTATGCCTTTCATGTTTCCGCCGCCAGCTACAAACGCAGCAATCTGACCAGAGAAGGGTTGATTGCCGCTTTTGGCAGCAACATGACTGCACGAACGGAAATTGCCGCGACCCTGCCGCTGCCGACTGCGCTGGGCGGTGTCACCGTCACTATCAAAGACAGTGCCGGAATGAGCCGGCTGGCGCAGTTGCTTTTCGTTTCTCCCAACCAGATCAATTATTTGATGCCTTTGGGAGTCGCGCTCGGCAACGCCACCATCACTATCAACGACGGGCAGGGACGCCAGACCAAAGCCTATGAATTTATTCGGCAAGCGGGGCCCGCACTTTTCAGCGCCAATGGCAATGGACGGGGCGTAGCGGCGGGATCATTGCTGCGAGTCAGAAGCAACGGCACGCAAGTCTGGGAGTCGTTGTTTACCTACGATGCGACCAAACGCGAGTATGTGCCGCGCACCGTGGGTTTCGAGCGCGCCGACGAAGAGTATTACCTCGTCCTGTTCGGCTCCGGCATTCGCGGACGCCAAGTACCGCTGTCGGAGGTCGTGGCGAGTGGCGCACACCCCGCGACCGTCCTGTATGCGGGAAGCCAGTTGCAAATTGCCGGCCTGGACCAAGTCAATATTCGTTTGCCGAAAGAGCTGGCGGGCCAAGGTCTGATCAACTTGCGGCTGTTATTCAACGACCCGGAGCATTACCGGGAATCCAACACGGTAGAAGTGCGGCTTGGCGGCGTCAGAACAAGTAACTGAAATCGTAATGTTCGGCACGGGAATGCGCATCAAGCGAGAAATTCCCGGCGGGCGCATTCCGTCCATGTATACCGACCGTGGGCAATTGGAGTTATTGCAATACGTCGGGCCGCAAGGTTCGCTGGCGGGATTGGATCAAGTAAATGTACTCTTGCCGCGCGAATTCGCCGGACGCGGCGACGTGCCGGTGCAAGTGCTGATTGATGACAAGTCTTCCAATTTTGTGACGGTGAATTTCAAGTAACCGATCGTTATCAACGCGCTGGGGCGTTCCATCATCAGGGGCTGGCGCGGCGGCGATCTAGAGATTGGCCGCAACCGCCGACGCACCGCCACTTAACCGATGCAAAAAAGGCCATGCGCCTGTAGACAAGCGCATGGCCTTTTTTGACGCAATCAGACTTACCCAAATTACGGCACAATCGTCGCGCCGCCCCGGCCTTGAATTGGCAGCGGCTCGTCGCGCGTGAGACCGACCACGATGCCAGCGGCCACCGCGGCTCCGACGATGGCAAAGACCGGAATCGCGTTGCGCTTCGTCCAGAAACCTTCGTCTTTGGCGGTGTTCACTACGACGACGTTGCTGTTGCTGGGCGCGCTTTCGGCGACGACCGCTGTGATCGAAGTCGAGCCTTTCGTGCGGCCTGCGTTAAACGGCACAACGGCGATGCCCTGTGCATCCGTTCGCGTGGCGAATTGCTTACGCGCTTCGACGCCGACGCCGAGCGTGCCGACGGCTTGTTCGTCAGCGGCATTCAGGCTGAATACGACCGGCAAGGCAGCGGCGGGTTTGCCCGCACGGTCGGTCACGAGAAAGCGCAGGGTTTGCGATTCGCCCGGTTTGACGTTTTGCAGGTAGCCGCCCTTGTCAGCCGGACGCACGACGTAAAGCGATGCGCCCGTCTTGCCCGTGGTTTCATCGTTAAAGCCGGTGGTGGTATTCACCGAGACGTTCGTAATTTCGCGCACGCTGCCCGCTTTGATTTCAAGCGTGACCTGACCGGCTTGTTCGCTCAGGCGGAAGTGCGCGCCGGGTTCTGCCGCAAAGGTCTTACCCTGCGTTTCGACGTATGCCGCGACGTTCGCATCCAGCCTTACGGTCATTTCGCCATGCAACAAGTTCCCCATTAACACGCGGCGCGCAGTCACACCGTCTGCTGCCGTAGCGCCCTCTGTAGCTATAGACAACCGTGCGCTGGCGTCACGTGCGATATTCACTCGAGCAAGGCCGTGCAAGGCGACACGCGCTTCGGCATTTTCGGTTTGAATCAGTTCACCGTTCCAGAGCAGTTCCTGTGAACGCGCGGCGCGTCCGTTTAATTTGAGCGTACCGGAAGACTCAATCATACCGAGCATCGAAGCCCGCGCGTTGGCGAACAAGCGCAATTCTGATGGCGCGTCGCTGCCCACCGGACGTGTAATCTGTTTGATCGAACGCAATAATGAGGCATGGACAGCGGTTTCTTCCGCAATCACTTTCGTCACAGGCACCGCGACATTGGCAAGATTGAGCGCCCAGTTGCCGAGCGGTTGCACGTGGCCGCGACGCGCTTCCAGCACGGGCTGCCCGCTCTTCATACTGAGCTTGAGCAACGTAGCGCCCGACGCCACCCACGTTTTGCCGCCTGCTTCGAGATAGGCATTGGCTGTGGGTGCGACCGAGATTTCGGCTTCGCCCTCATACACCGAAGCCAACAGCGTATGTTGCTCGGCACTTTCCGTCTTGCTGATTTGAACTGCGCCGCCGTTCCCCAGATTGATTTTGCCCAGCGTTGGCAAAGCCACGGCGACGGGCGTCGTCGCTTGAATCAGTTCGCCGTTCCAAACCGCCTGACGTCCTTGCAAAGCACGTCCATTAATCGAAACCGAACCTTGGGTTTCAAGCGTGCCAATGGGCAGCGGTGCGTTACGCACAATGCGCGGACGCGTGTTGCTTTCAACGCTTGCGAAAGTAATGGCGGGCAAGGCCGCTTGGCTCAAGACCAGGCTGAAACATAAACTCAGCACAGTCAGGGATGATTTCCGCATTACGAACTCTCCTTTTCGTGAGTGTAGGGCGGATTCGTAATCCGCCCTACCTTTAGTTTCTACGTTCAACCAGATTCGTTTAACGCAACCACACACGCACCGGATTGGCGGCGCGACCATCTACGGTCAGGTTGATGTCAATTTCCCCTGCGCCGCGTAACGTGGCGGGAATCGGTACGTTGATTTGATCCAGTCCGGCGTAACCGCCTTGCGGCCCGGCGAAAAGCACCGGCACGCCGGTCAGGCCGGTGCGCGTCAGTTTGAGCAACACCGCCGTGCCGGTGCTTTTCGCC
>JABFSD010000497.1 GCA_013140935.1 Acidobacteriota bacterium | reverse complement strand
GTCCCCGCCTGCGCCGATCCCGTTCAATTCCACCCGCGTCGAACCGCCCGTATTCCCGTTGATCGTGACCGGCTCGGTGATAGTCGGTAAGGCCGACAACACATTGATGGTCGGCGTGCCTGCGCCCAGATTGAACTGGATCGTATCCAGCCCCGCCGCGCCCGCCGTGCAGCCGCCGAACGCCGCGTTCGTATTCGCCGCCACAATCGCTTCGCGCAACGAGCACGCGGCTCCGACATTATTTTCATCCGCCGTCGTATTGACGGTGATGGTGGCGAAGAGCGCTGCGGCAGGGACGTTGACCGTAGCGGCGGCGTCATTGCGCCACGAACCGCGTTCAGCCTGCGCGCGCCAACGGGCAAAACTAAGCGTCAGGGTGAAGATCGCTACGGTGAGCGCCAGCAGTGCGATGCGATGTATGTGTGGTTTGTGCATAAAGTTTGCTTGATGTGCTGCGTTTTTTTGAACGCAGTTCGTTGTCTTCAGGTTATCGGGGGCAGTAGCCCGCGCGTGAGCAAGGCTGCCTCGGCAATGCGCCCCTATGCCTCAGCGAACGCCCCGCCGAGGCAGCCCTTGCTCACGCGCGGGCTACTGACAAAGCCGTCGGAGCGGCCTGTTTATAGCAATGCGAACGACCAATTCCGCAAGCTCCGTCAGGAGCGAAACGTGCAGCAGATGCCGCTCCTAACGGAGCTAACGTCGGTAACACGACACTGACGCTTTGTGATTCGAGTTCGCAAAAACCGTCCGGCCATCAGGAAGGCACTCTGTGAGAAAAGGCGGGCGGTGAAAAACTTCGAGCGCAAGATACGTTACAAGGTTGAAAATTGGTAGCGGTTATCCTGAGGAAATCTGCCGCGCAGGCCTTTTGCCCAGTCATCCCCCTTCGGCAAGAGACGCTTGCGGAGAGTTCAAACCGTTCGCGCACCGCGTAGCGCAACCCGCCCAGATTGCGCTGTCGGCGCAGCGAAAATGGCTGCAGAACGGTTTTACGTGCGGTGCTGCGCATCCGAGAAGCTCGCGTTGATTTTGATGCGTCTGATGAGGGAGCCAGGCAACCTTGGCGAGGTTGAGGTACGGTTGCCGCAAAGCATACGCAGAGCCGCAAAACCTTGCGTCTCTACGTGGCTAGGGTACAAAAAAATAGCGCGTCAGATGAAAGAAAATCGGCGCGGCGAAACTGACCGAATCCAAACGATCCAGCACGCCGCCGTGGCCTTCGATCATTGTGCCCCAGTCTTTGACGCCGAGGCTGCGTTTGATGGCCGATAACGTAAGCCCGCCGAGAAAGCCCATCAGCACGATGACGAACGACATGCCCGCCGCTTGCAGTGGACGAAACGGCGTCATCCACCACAAGGCCGCGCCCAGCAGCGTCGCGCTGAGTCCGCCACCGATGAAGCCTTCGACGGTTTTGCCCGGACTCACCAGCGGCGCGACCGGCGTCTTGCCGAACAGTTTGCCGAAAACGTATTGCAGCACGTCGCTCATTTGCACGATCAAGAGCAGATACATCAACAGCAACAGATTCTGCCCTTCGTAACCGGGAATGTTGAGCAACAGCAACGCGGGCGCGTGGCTGATGCAATAGACCGCGAGCATCACACCCCATTGCACCTTGGCGATGCGCGTCAAAAAGTCATCAATGTCAGGCGCACGCACGACGGTATAAGCGGGTACGATCAAGAAGCCGAAGACCGGAATGAAAATCGAAAACAGTCCGTACCAATCAATGCCGATCAACAAATACTGCACGGGCAGGATGATGAAAAAGCTCAGGAACAGTTGCCGATAATCGCCCGGCTTGGTCGGCGTCAGCGTGACGAATTCGCGCAAGGCCATAAATGACACCAGCGTGAACAGCACCAGCACCGCCGGTTTATTCAACCAAAACGCAAAGCCGAGTAACGCCACCATCGCCCACCACGCGCGAATGCGTGCGTTGAGATTGGCGACGGTGTTCCGACTGCTTTCACTATTGGCGCGGCGTGCCATCAGCCAGCCGATTAACGTAGCGAGCAACAACAGCGCGGCGACGCCGGCCAAGGCCCAATAAAAAGTTTGTTGAGGATTCATACGTTTTGTTCTGCGGTTTTGATGACGGCTGCGCGCGCGCGAGAGAGAAAGGCGTGTTTCGCTTCGTCGTCGTGACGTTCGAGGACTGCGCCGAAACGCACCGAACAAATCAGCGGCACGGGGATCGGCGTACCTTTCGGCATGCTGCGATAAAGGTTTTCGAGATAGACCGGCACGAGTTCGGCGGCGGGGAAGCGTTGCGCCAGATGAAACAGCCCGCTTTTGAATTCGCCGGGCAAGGCTTCGTCGCGGCGCGTGCCTTCGGGGAAGAGAATCAGCGAATCACCGCGCGCCAACACGTCCACGAGCGATTGCAACGGATCGCCTTCCGACGCTTTGGGTTTGCGGGCTAGAAAGACGGCGTTGAATCCGTGAATTGCCAACGCGCGTCGCCACGGCGGAGTTTCCCAATAATCGCGCGCCGCGACGGGATGCGTCCGCCGTCGTAACGCCGGAGGCAGCGCCGCCCACAGCGTCAACGCATCGAGATGGCTGGAATGATTGGCGAAATAGATGCGCTGGCGTTCGTTGGGCGCGCATCCCTGCCAGCGCGGATAAGCGCCGATCAATAGTTTCACTGCCAGAATTATTCCGTGCGAAATGAACATCGTGTTACTTGGGTTGTTTGAGTTGTCGAGCGATGGCACTCGTGCGCGTGAAGCAGGTCAGCACTGCGCCTACGGCAATCACGACGGCTGCGACAAGCAGCGCGTAACACGAACCGTTGAACGTATCTTCCAACACTGTGACGACACAGGCGATGGTCAGCACGAACATGCGATGCTGCTTTGCCATCGGCCCGCGAAAGTCCTGCGCGAAACCCAACGCGCCGCCGAATAAGCGGACGTAAGCCGTCAGTGCTGCGGCCAATGCGCCGAACCAGCCCAGCCAAGCCCAGCCGCTGGCGTAACCCAACGCGACCAGCAGCAACGAATCGGCTACGCGGTCGGGGAATTCGTTGTAAAGCTCGCCGACCGCCGACCGCTTCCCGCCTTCGACTGCGACCATTCCGTCAAAAAGATTGCACAGCAACCGCAACTGAATGCACGCGGCTGCACCCAGCCAGCCGACGAGCGAAGGCACGCGCCACAACAGCCACGCGCCTATCGCGGCGAAGAAGATGCTGGTGACCGAAATTTGATTGGGCGTGATGCTGCGCTGCGCCAACCATTGCGCGAAACGCTGCGCCCACGACGCAGAACGCGCTTTGATCGGACGGCGATTGTCGGCAGGGTGGCTCATATTCGAATGGTACGGTTTTAGTTTTCGACGATGATTGCCAGGTTGTAATGCGTGCGCCAAGCGACGCGAAAGGTTTCAAGCTCGATCAGGCGTTCGCCTTGCGCCGGGTCATAAACCGTTATCCAGTTAGTTCCGATTTCCAACACGACGAGGGCGTGTGCGCCGCGTCTTCCATCAATCGGGCGCAAGCTCACAAATACAATCGGATAGATTCCGTTATGCGTTAGCCCGGCAAGTTCATCGAGGTTGAGCGTTTGTTTTGAGGTATTAGCAAAACCGAAGTGGCGCGCCGCATCCAGGGCGAACAAGGCCGAAGTTCCATCGCTGGTGCAATCGCAAAGCGCTCGTAAGTCAGCTTCGCTTACGTGCAGGCCATATCCGGCCAACACCATGCGCAAGCAGGCAGGCACACAGGAATCAGGCGTTTCCTGCCGATAAAAAGGCGGCTTCGATGGCTTCACGGTTTTGTTGGTAAAGAGCTTGTCCGCGCTGCCGCATCTGATCAATTGGCGTATGCGAAACAACAGCTTTGGAAAAAGGGTTGACGGTGAGTTCACCGACTGCGCCAAGGGAGCCGATGAACGGATAAGCCAGAATGACGGGAATTCGCCACACTTGGGTTATCGCGTCGTACTGCGGATCATCAGCGCAATAGCGGTCGGGCAAATGATCTGACAAAAACAAATTGGCGGCGGCTTCTGCTTCCAGCGCGGAAATTTTGGCGGTTGCTTGAGCGATCATAACGAGGCCATCTTATTACCTACTCACGGGGTCGTCGTCAATGGTTTCAAGCGCAAGTGCACCCGTACAAAAAGTGGTAACGAGGCAATCCGGGCTTTCTCCATTCGTCGTATTACGGCATGCTTCCTATCACAAGGCTTTTTCCCGGACGTCAGAATCGGTTACTTACCCAAGGCAAGGAGATTTGCATGAACACGACACAACGAGAAGCGCGCTTGAACATCGTCAAAGCGCATCTGGACGCGGAATGCCAACACGACCTAGACGCGATTATGGCGACCTTCAGCGCGCAGCCCGGCTTCGCGCTCAACGGCATGGAACTCAGTGGCGCTGAAGTCGTACGCGGCGTATATGACGGCTTCGGTTTCGGCGAGCAAGGCAGCTTCGCCGACATCAAACTCGAAGTGCAGCAGCAATACGTCGGCGATGACAGCGTGACGACGGAGATGATGTTCCGCGCAACCCACGCAGGCGAATGGCAGGGCATTGCGGCGACGGGACGCGCGGTGGCCGTGCCGTTGTGCGCGATCTTCACCTTTGACGCCAATAACCAAGTTGCCAGCGAGCGGGTTTATTTCGACGCGGCGACCGTGCTGCAACAAATCGGCGCGTTGGGGTAAACCTTGCTGCCACGAATGTCGGCCAGTGCATTCTTTGCTGAGTTTGAACCGCCATTCAAAAAAGTTGCACCTAAGATTTACGAGTAGTCGTATAGCCCGACATGACAACCAATCAAACCGACATCCCAACTTCTCAACGTCTGCTCCGGCTCTGGCCCGGCGTAGCTGCTGCTGTATTGCTGTGCCTGATCAAATTCGGCGTGCCCCTCGTCATTCCCGACGCCGCAATGCCTGCGTTCATCGGCAGCGTGGTTTGCGGACTGGCGATCATGGTGTGGTGGCTGTTTTTCAGCCGCGCTGCGTGGCCTGACCGCATCGGCGCAATCGCACTGACGATGGTCGCGCTGACGGTGACGAAGTTTTTTGTTCATCCTTCTATTGCGGGGGCGGGAATGGGAATGTTGCTTTACTTCTTCGCCATCCCGGTCGTTAGTGTGGCGCTCGTCTTAGCCGTCGTCGTCAGCCAACGTTGGTCTGCGGGGTTACGGCGTGCCGTGACGAGCATTGCGATCCTGCTGGCGTGCGCAGCGTTCACGTTGATCAGAACTGGGGGCATTTCCGGCGAAGGCGGATCGGATTTTCACTGGCGCTGGACGCCGACTGCCGAGGAACGCTTGCTCGCGCAGGCGCAGAACGAAAAAGACCCGGTGGTGGTTGCGCCGGTTGCCACGCCGTCTGTCACGCCTACGGCTACACCGATAGCCGCGCCTACACTGGCTACGGCGGCGACGCCTGCGGTGAGCGCGCCGACTTCCAAAGCCGATTGGCCGGGCTTTCGCGGAGCTGAACGCGACAGCGTCGTGCGCGGCGTAAAGATCAACACCGACTGGACGCAAACGCCACCCGTACAGTTGTGGCGCAAGCCCATCGGGCCGGGCTGGTCGTCGTTCGCGGTCAACGGCGAACGCATTTACACGCAAGAACAGCGCGGCCAAGATGAGATGGTTTCGGCTTACAACTTGAATACGGGCGAACCCGTCTGGCGTCACCGCGATGCCGCGCGATTTTATGAATCGAATGCGGGCGCGGGGCCGCGCGCTACGCCGACCTTGAGCAATGGGCGTGTCTACACGCTCGGCGCGACGGGCATTTTGAATGCGCTCGACGAACGCACCGGCGCGGTCGTCTGGACGCGCAACGCTCCGACTGACACGAAAAAGAAAGTGCCGGATTGGGGCATCGCGGGTTCGCCCTTGGTCGTAGGCGATCTCGTCATCGCAGCGACGGCGGGTTCGCTCGCGGCTTATGAGGCGACCACGGGCAATCCGCGCTGGGTCGGAACGGAAGGCGGCGGCGGCGGCGGCTACAGTTCGCCGCAACTGGCGACCATCGGCGGTGTAACGCAAATCCTTTTGTTGAACAGTGGCGGTGCCATGGGAGTCGCTCCGTTAGACGGCAAGTTGCTTTGGCAACACGAATGGAAAGGCGACGGCATCGTGCAACCGTACGTGATCGGAGGCAGCGACGTATTGCTCGGCAGCGGTTCCAGTCTCGCCGCCGTCGGCTTGCGTCGCATCAGCGTTACGCGCGGAGCCGACAACTGGAATGTCGCGGAGCGTTGGACCACGAATTTCTTGAAGCCTTATTACAGCGATTACGTCGTTCACAAAGGCCACGCTTTCGGCTTTGACGGCAGTATTCTCGCGTGCGTTGATCTCGCCGACGGCA
>JABFSD010000603.1 GCA_013140935.1 Acidobacteriota bacterium | reverse complement strand
GTTGTAATACCAAGCGCCGCGTTGGCAGCGCGCGAATCGCGCCGCTTCGAACAAGCCCAACGTAGAATCATTCGCAGGCAAAATGTTCACGACGTGATCGGCTTGCGCGAGTGCGTTGTCGAGTTGATCGAACGTCACGACGCGAATCGGTTCATCGCCTTTCACAGTACGCCGCACACCGATCAGCTTCATCTCGAAAGGCGCTAGCAACTGGCTCAACCGCGTAGCAATCGCGCCGTACCCAACCAACACCGCCGTTTGTCCGTTGAGCAAGCGTGACTGTTCGCGCAATTCGAATTGCGGCCAACTGCGGTCGTCCGCTTGCCGCTGATGCGCGGTGGGCAATTGCCGCGCGAGTGCCAGCATCATCGCCACGGCATGTTGCGCGCAGGGTTCGTCGTAAACATCCGAACTCGTCGTCAACCGCGCACCGCGCGCTTGCAAGGCTTGTCTCACTTGATCGTTGTCATACGCGGTGTAACCAGCCGAGGTGAGATGTACCCAACGCAAGCGCGGCGTCGCTTGAATCTGCTTCGCATCCGGTTGCCCGAAAGCCACGTCGGCTTCAGCTAACGCGGCATCCAGCGGCGCGGCTGAAAGATTCGAGGCATTCGTCGCCGTCGCGTAAACCAACCGATGCGGCGCGAGGCGTTCGTGCAGGGCGCGCGTTACGTTGTCAGCGAATTTCGTATTCGTCCAAATCGTGAGCGGAGTAGTGGTCATAAAATTGTCGTTATCAGTGGCTGCTCTGCTGTTTAAGCCATTGCTGCAATTCAGTCTTGCTTTGAAAGTCGGAAACGGACAATGCCAATTCATCGAGTTGCTCGCTGGTTAGCTTTTGCAATTTCTTTTTCACGTCAGCACTCAATGCGCCTAGTTTTTTGCTCAATATCTTTAGGGCTAATTCGAGCTTGCCTTCGACTTTGCCTAGCTTGAGTCCTTCGATCCTGCCTTTATCAAACCCGATTCTTTCAGTAGGAGTTAGGTATTCTTTCATGGTTTTCCTTTCTTTCGGTGTGAGTTCGCGTTCGAACGCTGCTTGTTCCGCCCGAGTTTGCAGCGGCAAATAAGCATCAATGAAACGCATGATGGGTTGCAGCCGTTTCGCTGACATCGGATGCCGTATTAACAACCGCATACAAGTCGCGCGCACTTTAGGGCGGTCTGCCGGAGCAACGTCCATTTTCGCCATCAGCGCCATCGCCGCCGGGTTGTCGGAATTCAAATAAGCGCGCAAGTCATAACGATTGAGTTGAATTACGTCGTAAGTGAATTCAAGCACGCGCCGATTGGGGAAATCAACGGTGTACTTCCCTGCGTCCATTTTACGTGGACGTTCCCACGTGAGCAGCGCAATCGGATATAACGGCAATTCGTGTTTTTGCGTTTGCGCGGCGAAGTACTCGAACATACGACGGCTCGACCAGCCTCTTCGGGCGGACTGCACTTCGATGTGAATCAGAAAGCAGGTCAGCCGTCCTTTGAAACGCGCCTTGACCAGCATGTCTACGCTACGTTTGGCCTGTGCGTCAGTGTCGCTGGTGCTTTCTTGTTCGATGAATTCAAGCGATGAGACATCGAGGTAAGCGTAAACATCAGGCAAAAACAGCTTGATGAAATCGGCGAAACAGACCCGCAACAATTCTTTGAAAAGTCGGTCGTGATCCATAAGCGTCACTGTTCTTTGAGGCGATATTCTTCGGCCCATCCCGGCGGCGCGAAAAAGAGCTTGAGTTTGGTAATGAGTGAAGAAGGTCTATTCACATCGCGCCATAAGTCAGCCCACAGATGAAAGCCTACGTAAAACGGATTGGTCGAATGAATCGGTTTCAAGATGCCGTATTCGACCGGCGCGCGCTCTTCGATAAACGAACCGAATAAGCGATCCCATACGATAAAGACGCCGCCGTAATTCATATCAAGGTACTCAGCATTGCGTCCGTGATGTACGCGATGATGCGAGGGCGTATTCAAAACGTATTCAATCCAGCGCGGCAGCTTGTAAATCAACTCGGTGTGAATGAAAAACTGATAAGTGAGATTGAGGCCATACATCAACAGAATCGTTTTCGCCGGAAGGCCCAGCCACGCGAGGCCGATGAACCAGACCCAATCAAGCAGGTGTTCGAGCGGCGGTTGGCGCAAAGCGGTAGAGAAATTCATCAGTTCAGACGAATGGTGCGAGACGTGAATCGCCCACAGCCAGCGGCTGCGATGGCTCATGCGGTGAAACCAGTAATAGGCGAGGTCTACGCCGAGAAAGGCGAGGAGGGCGGAATACCAGTTTTCGCCCAGCACGTTGACGCCGTGCGCGCGTACCCAATCAAGGCAAGTGACAATGAAAAAGATTTTGCCGAGTTCGCCGAGCAAGACCTGCATCGCCAGCAGCGCGTAATTCGCCAGCGAATCTTTCAGGTCGTATTTATCGCCGTGGCCGCGCCGTCGCCAATACCACAGCTCGAAAGCGATGCTCACGGCAAACGCCAGATAAATCACGAGCGTGGTTTTTAGTTCGAGAATCTTGTCATCCATAAGCGAGCTTGGTGCGGAAAAATGCCTCTGGTCAGGGACGGGAAACTAAACGGATTGCGCGAGCGGCGCAAGGGCGCGACTGGACAAACGAAGCAAAGTATCCGACAAAGTGCGCCTCTCATTCTTCCCCCCTTTGTTTCAATCACGTGGCTGCTTTTTATGGACGGGGCATCGACACCCAAGCCCAGATGGACGCTGACCAGCGAGGCCCTCGCCGGGTTTCTCGCCTGTCTGGATGCGGACGCCGAACGGGCGGGCGCGCAGTATGAGCAAGTCAGGCTAGCGCTGGTGAAATTCTTCGACTGGCGGCGCGCGCCTTTTCCCGAAGACCTGGCGGACGAAACCTTGAATCGCGCGATACGCCGCGTGGCCGAGGGCGAAGCGCCGCGCGATTTGCCGACCTATTGTTTGGGCATCGCCCGCTTCGTGTGGCGCGAGAGCCTCAAACTTCCCGCACAGCGCCATGTCGAATTGGAAGAAGCCGGTTCGCTCGCCGCGCCCGAAACAGCCGACTTCACGGCGGAAGCGCGGTTAAGCTGTTTTGAAGGATGTTTGTACGAACTTCCCTTCGAGAGCCGCCAACTGATTTTGGAGTATTACCAGGACGAACGACGGCAGAAGATCAACAATCGTCTGGCGCTGGCTGAACGGCTCGGCTTGCCGCTCAACGCCTTGCGCAGCCGTGCCCAGCGCATTCGTGACCGGCTGGAGGCGTGCGTCAACGAATGCTTGAAAAAAGATGCGACATGAAACGAACGTCCGCGCCAGTCGTGAATAGAGGCGTCCCTTTGCGCCTGACGTTCCCCGTTCACCGACGGCGGTGATAAACACAATGGCTGAGAATTACGAAAACCTGGCGCGCCGCTACTTGCTGGGCCAATTGACTGAAACCAAGCAGGAAGCGTTTGAGGCGCAATATTTCACCGACGCCGAGCGGTTAGAAGAAGTGCGCGAGGCCGAAACCCGCTTGGTGGATGATTACGTGCGTGAACGGCTCAACCGCGCCGACCGCGCGCAATTCGAGCGGTACTATCTCGACTATCCGCCGCACCGTGAGCGCGTCGCGTTAGCGCGCCACTTACTCAAAGCCGCCGATGCGCAGGCGATTGAACCCGCGCGCACGAATTCGCTGTGGGCTGATTTCCTCGAATGGTTCCGCACACCGCAACTCGTCTGGGGCGCGGCGTTGGCCGCACTGTTATTGATTGTTTTCTTCGGCCTCAAAGCGCGGCGCGAAAGAGAACAGTGGAATGCCCACGTACCCGCAGTCACGCCTTCGCCGCTGCAATCCAAATCTGAAGACCGTCTCGCCGCAGCATCGCCTTCCATCGCGCCCTCGCCTTTGCCTTCCGCGACACAGCCTGCTCAAGCGCCGTCGGTGTTCGCTTTCACTTTGAGCGCCGGTCTATTGCGCGGAAACGCCAAACCGCAATTGCTGGCTCTGCCGCACGGCGTCAGCCAGATCGAATTGCGCATACCGCTCGAAGCCGGCGATTACGCGCAATATAAAGTCAGGCTGCGCACGGTCGAAGGCCAAGCGGTTTGGTCGCGCAACCGTCTCAAGCCGCGCCCTCATCAACTCGTCGTAACTGTGCCGGCGCAAAAATTGCCAGCGGATGATTACTTGCTCACCCTCTCAGGCCTCAGCGACGGCGCCGTCGAAGAGGTCAATCGTTTTTTCTTTCGCGTCAGCCGCTAAGTTTTCACTATTTTCACCACCTCGAATTTTTTCTGCGGCATGTTTTTGCCGACCTTGCCAGTACCGGTTGAGAGGCCCAACTGACGCGAAGCGCTCGTGCTCGCGCCAGCGGCTGAAACCGACAGGAGATTTTTTGAGGAGGCAAACTTATGCTGAAGACGAAACGATGGATCACAATTTTATGCGCGGCATTACTCACGATTTCCGTAACCGCTCCCGCACAGGACGCACAGCGCCAGACCGCCGCAATCAACACCGGCGCGCAAGAGGTGCTGATTATCATTCAGCCGCAACACGTGCGGTTCGCCGCGCCGCCGGCGATGGAACAAATGCACCTGCAAGTCACCAATCCGGCGGGTGAAACGGTGTTCGACAGCGGCGGAGTCAGCGTACTCGAAATTTTCTGGCCGCTGCATGACGCGAACAATGCGCCGCTCAAGAGCGGGCTTTACGCTTACCGGCTGACGGTCAAAACGGCGCAGGATAAAGAGCCTCGCGTACAGCGCGGCCACTTTATCGTAGACCGCGCGCAAGACCGCGACGGCAGCGACCGGCTGTGGGTTACCAGCCGCAATGACAACGGCGTCGGTGCGGAACTCACCGTAGCCAAACAAGAAGACACCACCGTCGCCGGAACGCGTACGCCCGGCAAGAACAAGAAAGACAAGACAGCCAATGCCGCCGAAGAAATCGTTGACGGAGAAGCGGTGCGCAGCCTCAACGGGCTGACCGACCACCTAAAACTCACCGGCGGACAAAACGTTTCGGTCACGTCAGAAGGCGACACCGTAACGATCAACGCACAACTGGGCGACGGTCAGGCCGTCAAAAGCGTGAACGGCCTGACCGATCAAATCACGCTCGAAGCCGGGCCGAACATCACGATTACGCCCGACGGCAACAAACTCACTATCGCGGCGACGGGCGCGGGCAATTCCAGCCTGACCGAAGTGAACGGCAACATCGGCATCGGAGTCGCCAACCCGCTTGTGAAATTACACGTATCCTCGTCTGAAATTCTACCGCTACGCGCTCAATCAACGAGTGCGGCAAGTTTCGCCGCAGGCTGGGACTTTTATCACGGTACGACAGGCAAAGGATATGTGGGCGCGCCCGGATCAGCCACATCAATAGCGCCAGGGGAAATGTTGGTTTACGCCGCACCGGGCACCAAAACTTCGTTGTGGGCAGGTGGAGTCAGAGGTTTAACCGTAGACACGAACGGGCACGTCGGCATCGGCACGGCCAGTCCGTTTGGCGAATTACACCTTCACGGATACGGTCCGGTCATCACCTTGAGTACGACGGCAGGCAAACGTGCCTACATTCAAAACGTCGGCGGCAATATGGTCTTCAAGCCGCACGGGTTCGGCGAATGCTGCTCGGCGTTCACCCTCAAACCATACAACGGCTTTGCCGAATTCAAAGGCCTCGCCGGCCCGCATGAAGTCCAGATCACGAGTGCGAACGACCGCGCTTATCTCAAACTCAACAGTTTGTTGAATGGGCAGCGCGGCACCTGGTCGGTGGAAAGCGGCATTTATGGCAGGCCCGGTTGGTTCGGCATTTATGACTGGGAAGCGAAACGCGGACGTTTGGCGATTGACCCGACTGGTCTGGTTTATGTGGATGCGCTGCGCATCACGGGCGGAGCCGATTTCGCCGAGCATTTCGATGTCAACACATCAGCGACGGCTTCGACGTCGTCAATCGCAGCAGGCATGGTCGTTTCTATTGATGCTGCGAACCCCGGCAAGCTGGCGTTGAGCCATCAGGCTTATGACCGGCGCGTGGCGGGCATCATCAGCGGCGCGGGCGGCGTCAAGCCCGGCATGATGATGGGGCAAACAGGTACACTCGCCGACGGACAACATCCGGTGGCGTTGAGCGGGCGCGTTTATGTTTGGGTGGATGCCGCGCGCGGAGCCGTCAACCCGGGCGACCTGCTCACGTCTTCCGCTACGCCCGGACACGCGATGAAAGCGGCGCACGCGTCGCGCGCGCAAGGCGCTATTATCGGCAAGGCGATGACCGGCTTGAAACAAGGCAAAGGGCTGGTACTCGTGCTGGTCACCTTGCAATAGACATCCACTTGAAATCGAACAGGAGAAAAATATGAGACAAACAACGACAAAACG
>JABFSD010000459.1 GCA_013140935.1 Acidobacteriota bacterium | reverse complement strand
TCCATCCACTTGTGTGTGATGAAAAACGTAGCGTGAAAGCCGAGATCCTTGAGTAACGGCGCGACGCGGAATGCAGCCCGAAATCGCTTACGGCGCGATGCAAGTCGGGCCGTTGCTCGACGTGAAAAGACATCATCCGCTGTTGATTCCTACGTCAGGTGACGCCTATCCGAACTGGACGTTCGAGCATTTCAAAAAAGTTTTGAGCAGCGCCCAGCCGAACGAAATCATTGTGCTGCAATTTCACGGAGTACCCGATGAAAAACATCCGTGGGTGACGACACCCAATGAGGCGTTCAAAGAATACATGCTTTATCTCAAGCAAAACGGCTATCGCACGCTGGCGTTGCGCGAAGTGCTGCCGCATTACGACGCGAAACATTGGCCGGATGACCCGCTCATCAAAACCCGTTGCTGTACTAAAAATCCGTAAAGAGGAAACCCATGAAACTTGCTCTGACTCTCGCTTTTGCACTGCTCACCGCGAACGCGGCGTTCCCGCAAACTGAAACCAAATCTTCAAAAACCGCTGCTGGTAAAAACGATTACGGCAAAGGCGAAAGCTGGCTGTGTCGTCCGGGTCGGCAGGATGCCTGCGCCGCTGACCAAACCGCGACCGTTGTCGAAGCCAACGGCAAACTCAAAGTCGAAAAATTCGAGGCGAACCCCAAAGCCGCGATTGATTGCTTTTATGTTTATCCCACGGTTTCGCTCGACACGACGGGCAACAGCGATATGACGGCGGGTGACGAAGAGCGCCGCGTCGTGTTGCATCAAGCCGCGCGCTTCGCTTCGCAATGTCGCGTATACGCGCCGCTCTATCGGCAGATCACGTTGACGGCGTTGCGTGCGCGGATGTCAGGCCAGGCGATGCAGATGGATATGGCACTTGGATACAACGACGTAGTTGATGCGTGGCGGCATTACCTCGCGCACGACAATCAGGGGCGCGGCGTAGTGCTCATCGGCCACTCGCAAGGTTCCAACGTATTGACGCAACTCATCCGCAGCGAAATTGACGGCAAGCCGGTTCAGCAACAACTCATTTCGGCCTTGCTGATGGGAACCAACCTCGCCGTACCCAAAGGCAAAGACATAGGCGGCGCGTTCAAAAACATTCCGCTCTGCCGCGCGGCCAATCAAACCGGCTGCGCGATTGCTTATGCCACGTTTCGCGCCGATCAACCGCCGCCTGCCAATACGCTGTTTGGCCGCGTCGCGGGCAAAGGTCTCGCCGCCGCTTGCACGAACCCGGCGGCGTTAGGCGGAGGCAGCGGCGCGTTGCACGCTTACTTGAGCAACCTGCGCTCATCGTCTTCGGGTGAAATTCCGTCGTGGGTTACGCCTGCGCAACCGATCACGACTACGTTTGTCAGCGTACCCGGCTTGCTGACCGGCGAATGCGTCTCGAATGAAAAAGGGAATTATCTCGCCGTCACGGTCAACGCCAATCCGGCTGATGCGCGCACCGATAAAATCGGCGGCGATGTCGTGACCAACGGCGTAGCGCAAGCCAACTGGGGACTCCACCTGATTGACGCGCACGTAGCAATGGGCAATCTAGTGGATATAGTGCGTCAGCAAGCACAGGCTTATCTCGCAAAAGCAAAGAAGAAATGAGGCGGTCGGCTAAGACGCCAAGCGGAAGTTGAGTTACTTGTTCAAAAACAACTCGCTCTCAATCAACAAGTGCATCAGCGTTTTCGCACCGTAGCCTTTCGTCGCTGCGCGATCCAGCAACGCTTCGACTTTCGGGCGGTCGCCGAATTGCACGGGTGCGCCGGTCGCAAAGACTAAAAGCTGCGCGATCAGGTTGCGCGCAATCTGCCGTTCGTCTTTGAGCAGCAATCGTTTCAATTCGCGCACATCTTGAAACCGTTGCCCATCAGGCAACTGGCCCGACGCATCTACTGGTTGCAGGTAACGAAACGCAAATTTTTGGCCGTTCTTGCCAGTCCCGGAGGCCTTTTCCCCTTCAGCCAGCGCGCGGTATTTGTTTTGCCAGCCGCCGAAGACATCGAAATTTTCGAGCGCAAAACCCGCCGGATCAATTTTCGCGTGGCAGACGTTACAACTCGGATTGGTGCGATGTTGGTCAAGCTGTTGCCTGAGCGTCGTCGCACCGCGAATGTCAGGTTCGACGGCGGGCGTGCCGGGCGGTGGCGGCGGCGCGGGTTTGCCGAGAATGCGTTCCATCATCCAAGCGCCGCGCACGACGGGCGAAGTGGTAGTGCCGTTCGCGGTGACTTTGAGCACGCTGGCTTGCGTGAGCAATCCGCCACGAACGGAATCGGGCGGCAACGTGACGCGACGAATCAGTGAGCCTTGCACATTCGGCAAGCCGTAATGCGCCGCGAGCCTTTCGTTGATCGTCACGAAATCAGAAGCGATCACATTGCGCGCGGGCAAATCGCCGCGTATGAGTTCGGCGAAAAACGCGCGCGTCTCGGCGATGGATGACTCGACCAAATGGTCATCGAGATAGTAATCGGCGTAAAGCAACTCATCGGGCGAAGTGATATTCACCTTGCGCAAATCGAGCCAGTAATCAAGAAACGAATTCACGAAGCGTTGTGCGCGCGGGTCGGCGAGCATTCGATCAATTTGCGCGCGCAAGACGACGGGCTTGCGCAAAGTGCCCTGTGCGGCGAGTTCGCGCAAGGCGGCGTCAGGTGCGGAATTCCAGAGGAAATAAGATAAGCGCGACGCCAAAGCCTGATCGTCGAGCCGTCCGGGTTTTTCTTCGAGCGTTGTGAACGCGGGCGAACACAGTGCGGCGGAATAAGCCGTAATCATCGCATCAGTAAAGCTGTCGCCGTTGGTCAGCGCAGCGTTGGCGAGTTTGAGGAAGCGTTGCGTGTCTTCTTCAATGGCTGGCGGTATGGCGTGGCGATAGGCGCGTTGCAGAAAGTTGCGCAACAACTTTTCCGCATCAGCTTGCGGATTAGTCGAGAGGATTTCGATTTGGCCTTTGGCGTTTTTCTTGAACGGCAAATCGCCGAACATCAACTTGTGGCCCAGGCTCGGCCATTCATCCCCAGAGGCTTTATTAAAGATCGGCCCGGTGACTTCGAGCCAGCGAAAAGCTACACCGGGCTGACCGTCTTTTTCTGCCAGCGGATTGCGCCAGTTGGGCGGACGCGAACGAAACAGGCGCACGGCATCAGGCCGAATCGTTTCGTCTTTCAGCAAATACACTTCGACTTCTTGAGTTGAAGGTTCGGGCGAAACGTCTACGTTAGCGAGATAGCGCATCTGGCGCGGCGGAATTTCAGCGTAAAGCGTGATCGGTTCGCGCGTGCGACCGGCGGCGGCTTCGGTGCGGCTGGGTCGCCACCAGCGGGCTTCGCTTTCGGGCAACGCCCAGAACGAATGCGCGCTCAACCGCAATTTATAACGACCGGGCACTGACGCTTTGAATTGATTGAAACGAATTTCGAGCGGTTCATAAGAACTGGCTACGACGCCCATGCTTTCGAGTTCGCGTTTGGCGGCATCGGATGCGCCTACGGTCATCGGCGCTTTTTGTTGCAAGACGGGCACGTCGGCGGCATTGCCCAAGAGCGGGAACGTAGCGCGTTCGGGCGAGCCATTGAATTGCGTGAACTCGACCTTGTTGGTGAAAGCGCGCTGTTCGCGGGCGTAATAACGTTTGGTGATGGTTTCGGGTTGTTGCTCGCTGCGCGCCAACACTTCGCGCAAAGCGTATTCGGCAGCGGTGAGATAACGATTGATTTGTACGTGCGACACGCCTAGTGCTTCGCCGGATTTGTTGAAGCGGTAACGCTCGCCGTCTTCGGGCAGCAACTCTTTGACTTGCAGCCACGGCGCGCCCAGCAAGTCGCGCAACGTGTTTTCGTATTCATACCGATTCATCCGCCGCCACACCGCACGACCTTCGCGGCGAATGCGCGCGGCATCCGCCGCGATCAGTGGTTGCGAAAGGTTTTTGAGAAAGGCGGCACGCGAGTTGTCATCGGGTTGCGAAGCGGCTTTGGGCGGCATCTCTTTTTCGTATACGCGGTCATGCACTTTCGCCCACGTAGCGAACGTCGCCGCGTCGGCGTAATCGTCCTTAAGCGCGGTCAGATCGAGATTGCCTTTTTTGTTCGCGCTGTTGTGGCAGGCGACGCAGTTCGCTGCGAGAAAGGCGTGCGGCGTGGCGGCGCTGTTTACGGGTAGCGGTTGCGGGCGCAGCGCCCACCAGCCGCTCAACCCAATCACGAGCAAGGCAATGAGTTTGAATCGAGTTGTCATGACGTTGTTCCGCGAGAAGAAATTTTTGTAAATCAGAAGACGCAGGCATTTTACGAGAGGACGTCGTGAATGGCGAGTAATACCAACAAAAACAAAATAGAGGTCGGCAACAAACCTGCATTCACTGCCGACCTGCTCTGCCTGGCGGCGAGGGAAAATGATCCTTTTATTTTCCGCTCGTCACTTTAACCGTCTTCAAATTCGGATCGCTTTTGATTTCAGCTTCAGTGAACAAAATGCGCCGCCATTTCTTTTCCGAGAACAATTGCGTCTGATCATAAAACTGCGGCGAAGCTGGATCGCCCGATTGCGAATAAGTCAGAAACGCCTGCGCGCGCGGCCCCTGGCTGGTGTATTCCAACGCCATAATAAAACTCGTGCCGTAATTGATGAGATAGCCTTCCTTCGTCAAAAAGCGGCTGCCTTGCATGCGTTCGGGCTGCGGATTCGGTTCCAACGTAGAGGAAGCAGACGACGTGCTGACAATGTTGGCGATGCCTTCATAAGCGCCGCCGCCGTGAATCGGAATGCGTCTTCCAGGAGCATTGGGGTTCTTGTTGCTGTATTGCACCTTGCCCAGCGGCGCATTGAGCGCGAAGCCAGCTTTTTCCATCACGCTGATGGCCTTCGCCAGTTTGATGAGTGAATCGTTGTTCTTATCAGGCGTCATCGTGTGCGGCGTATTCACCGCATCCGCCGCATTGAAATCGGTTTGAAACAGCACGCCCGCCTTTTGCAAATCACCCATCTCATATTGCGTGGTGAATTCGCGCCACAACACTGCGCCAATGCTGTCGTTGTTAAAGCGTCCGTCCCACGCGGCGAGAATGCCGCAGGCTTTCGTTAAATCAACGGCTTTACCTTCAAGCGTAATTGACGAAGTCGCCTGACAACGCTTGACGACTTCGGCGCGCAAGAGTTCGGCAGAAAGGCTGCGATTGCTTAACGCCGCCGCAGCGAGTTCGTCGAGCGTAAACTTACCGTCAGCACCTGATGGGCCGCCTGCACTCTTGTCGTCCAACAACAGCGCATTCATCCGCGTGCGCAACGTGCGCGACGTGCCTTCCAAGCCTTGCAACGGCGAAAAGCCCGTCAGCAACTGATGCGGATTCGCCAGCCAGAAACTGTCGTTCGCGTTAAAGACATAATCCTTGCGTTCGAGTTGCGGCATTCGTGAATAAGGAATTGCTCCCGCACGCGTCGCCGGATCATTCACGTATTCAAACAGCGAGTTGCTGCCGTCCAACAAAATCATGCCGCGATCCCAAGCCATCTTCGTGACCATATCGCTGTCTTTACGTTTTAGCAGCGCGGCAATGGCTTCGGGCTTCAGGTTCGGCGTACCCGACGTGTCGGCATACCACGCACGTCCGTCGGAACTCGTCGCAATCGTATTCACCCACGGCAGCGCGTTGTAATCGGCGTGCGCCTTTTTGAATTCATCGAGGTTGCGCGCCTGCGCCATCGCCATCCATTGCGTCTGAGACGAAGTGTTGTTGCTGTTAGCGTCACGCACCGTCACCGCGCGTTTCGCCGTCCAGCCGAAACCGGGCACGTTCACGATGGGGCCGTAATGGCTAAAGAAAATTCTGCGTTCGACTTGTTTGAGGGTGCCGTCAGTTTGTTTGACGGCGATGCTGATGACCTTGCTCGTCATCTCGCGTTCCTTGCCGTCATACAAATAGCGCGTCGGATTGCCCGGCGCGAGATCGAGTGAATAAAGCGTGAACCGCTTCCCTGCCGATACGGTATGCGTCCACGCCACGTTTTTGTTAAAGCCGATGGCGACGGTGGGCGAGCCGAGCAAGCCTACGCCATAAATGTCTAGCTTGCCGGGAATCACCAGATGCTTTTCCCAAAAGCGATTCGAGCCAACCCACGGATAGTGCGGATTCGCTACGAGCATGCCGCGCCCGCTCGCCGAACGTTCTGCGCCAATCGCCCAGCCATTGCTCGCCATTTCAAACTCGGGAATGCTGGTTGGCGTCGCGTAAGCCGTTTCGTTTTTCGGCGGCATCGCCGTCGCAATCATTTCACCGAAGTTCGTGATTTGAGTGACGACGCTTTGCTGATAAGCCGCCAAATCTTCCGCCGTAATCGGAGAAACCCAGTCTGCGCC
>JABFSD010000579.1 GCA_013140935.1 Acidobacteriota bacterium | reverse complement strand
GTCTTCGCCGCTGCCGCCGAGATAAGTGGAATAAACGATTTCATTGCCTGACTGATTGAGCTTCGTGACGAACGCATCGAATTTGCCGCCGCGATTCAAGGTTTGCAGCGGCAGCGCCGTGTTGAAATTGTTGGAATAAGTCGTGCCCGTGACATAAGCGTTGCCGCTGTTATCAATCGCAATCGCCAGTCCTTCGTCAGAACCGATGCCGCCGAAGAAACTCGAATAATCAATCACCGGATCAATCGTCAGCGGTTGGCTCGCGTCGTAATCATCAACGACGAAGCCGATGCGATTGCCACCTTGCACGACGTAACGGCTCGCTACGTTGCGGCGTTGGTTGCGAATGGTTTGATAAGAAACCGGCGCGCGTTGAATGAGTTCATTGCCATTGACCGACAACCGCAAATCGCCGTTCGGCAGCGGCTCAATGCGGTCTGCGCCTTCGAGCGTGAGGCTCACGTCGCGCGGGTCAATGCCGGGCGACAAAACGAAATCGTATTCGAGCGCGCGTTGCGTGCCGTAAAACGCCGCCGTCACGCCCGGCTGCACTTCGCGGTATTCGACCCGCGCATAATTGCGAATGTCGCTGCGCCATGCTGACTGATCGTTGCCGATGAAATAGTTGCTGCGCGTGCGCAGTTCATTCACGCCAATGGGCGATGATGACTTAACCGCAAACTTCAACCGCAACTGCGCTTCGCTTTCTTTAGGCGTAAACAATCGCAACATCGCGTCGCGTTCGGTCAGGAAGACTTGATAGCCGTGTCCGCGCGCGATGAATTTCACGGCGTCGTGCGCCTGGCCTTCATTCGCCTCAAAGGACATCGGTAATTGGCTATAACTTTTTTCAGCAGCATTGGCGGCAGACGACTGATGCAACGCGAGCCATCCGCTCACGAACAAACCTGCGGCTAACAATACGAACAAAACTTTACGCGACAACATTGACAACATGGGAATGACACCTCTGAAAAATTTGCGGGGCTTGGGGGAATGATAAAAATTGGTTTGGGAATTTGAATTGTCACAGATGGGCTAAGACTGTTTGGCGTTGCTTTCCGCTTGCCAAAGTCACGAGACGTTTCTCTTAGGAAAAGTCGCTGGTTCCCAAGCTCCGTAGGAGCGGCATGTTTATAGAGCGCAGTAGCAATAGCCCTCAAGCTCCGTAGGAGCGGCATGTGGCACATGCCGCTCCTACGGAGCTTGGGGAATCGTCTTTCGCCATTGCTATAAACATGCCGCTCCTACGGAGCGAAAGAGCCTGCCAACTTTTCAAACAACCTCTTGAACTTTGGATTCGCACATCCTTTCACTTGGAGCCTTTTCAGCCGCCTTGATGAATTTTATTAACAGGCAAGACACAAAAAATATATTCAGCAAAAAATGATTTTTCTCAGAACCTCTCACTGCGAAGCACGTAAGTGACGCTGCACGACAAGGCGTCAACGCCAGCGCAAAACAAGGCGCTGCTGCGTTTTCGCAGAGACAGTAACCAAACACCATAAGGAGCGGAGAGTTATGAAAAACACCATTACGAATCTTTTGAAAACCACGATGTTGGGCGCAGCCATTACCATTGGCGTACTGGCTGCACAGGCTTCAGCACAAGACATGTTTCGTCGCACCGTAGAAATCAAATTCGATTTCACGGCGGGCACGCAACAGTTGCCAGCGGGCAAATATACGATTGAACCGTTGAACCGAACCGCCGGAAATAAAGTGTTCGTGGTTCGCAACAACCAGACGAACGAACAGGCTATCGTTGCGGTCACGGCGACCAACCGGATGCAAACATTGGAAAACGCCGCCCTCTCGTTCAATCGTTACGGCGATCAATCGTTCCTCTCGCACATTAATATGGGCGACAACAAATACGTTGTGTTGCGCACCAAAGCCGAACGCGAGGCTGAGAAAGCCTACGTCGCGCGCGTCAAGGCGCAAGAACATACCAGCGAAATCCGCTACTAAGCACCATAGTCCACTGACCCATTTCTTCACGAAGCCCGACTTGTTTTCACGGCAAGTCGGGCTTTGTGCTTTCGTTTCAAATTCTTTTGAACAAGCCTGCAAGCCACTTTGGGCAAGCCGTTCTTCGGACGCTGCGGATGATCGCTCACTGACCTAAGCCGCCCCCTACGGAAAAGCAGCGGCACCACCAACACAACCCGTTTTCAACTCAGGAGGATTCCATGTCGAAGTCTATTCGCACCCTCGTGCTGGCCGTCGTGTATGCCGCCAGCCTCACTCTTTCACTCTTTGCGCAAACCGATAACAGTTCATTGCCACTCCGCCGCGTCACGCTTTACAAACACGGCGTAGCCTATTTCGAGCGGCAAGGCCCGATTGCCGACAACCAAACCGTGACCTTTCTTTTCGACGCCGGGCAGATGAACGACGTATTGAAATCGCTCGTTGTATTCGATCTCGGACGCGGCGCGACCGCCGGCAAGATCAACGGCGTGACTTACGATTCGACCAAGCCGCTCGACAAGCGATTAGAAGAATTCGGCCTCACGCTCGACAACTCCAACAGCGCCGGACTCACCGCGCTCATCGGCCAACTCAAAGGCGCGCGCGTCGAATTTCTGCTCGCTGACGTTTCTGGCGAAAAGGGTTCGACCGGAACCATCGTCGGCATCGAGAAGAAAACCAGAACTCAAGGCACCGAACGCAGCGACGTTCAAGAACTGGTTTTGTTGAGTCCACAAGGCGAGCTTTTCAGCGTGCCGTTTGAAAGGCTGCGCGCCATTCGTTTGCTCGACAATCGTTTGCGCAACGACCTCGAACAATATCTGGGCATCCTGCAATCTACGCTGCAAAAAAATCTGCGGCGCTTGAACATCACTACACAGGGACAAGGCGCGCGCGATTTGTTTGTGAGCTACGTCGTCGAAGCGCCGATCTGGAAAACTACCTATCGCATCGTGCTGGACAAAACCGCCAAACCTTTCCTGCAAGGCTGGGCCGTCGTTGACAACGTACAGGAAGAAGACTGGACGAACGTCTCGCTCTCACTGATTGCCGGAGCGCCCGTGTCTTTCATTCAGGACTTGCAACAGCCGCGTTACAAACAACGGCCTGTGGTGGGTTTGCCGGAAGATGTTTCGATTACGCCGACAGTGCCGCAAGCAGCGTTTACTAGCGAGATCAAACTGTCAGCCAATGGTGGCACATTCCGTGGCACGGTGACGGATCCAACTGGCGCGGCTATTGGGAACGCCACAATCAAGCTGAGAAATCCAACGACGAATGCCGAGGTTTCTGTACAAACCAACACGAGTGGCGAGTATCGGTTAAGCGGTATTCCCGTCGGAATTTACAACGCTTCTGTTGAATCGCCCGGTTTTAAAAAGCTGATGATGAATGGCGTCAACATCACTTCAGCACGCACGACGAAAAACGACTTTGAACTTTACGTCGCCTCAGTGAGCGAAACCGTCAACGTCACTGCATCCTCCAGCTATGTTTCTACGGACTCAGCCTCAATTGGTCGAGTAGGCGCAATGCGCGACGAAGATTCAGGCATCAAGGTTGACGTAAGCACGCAAGACATCGGCGAACTGTTTGAATACCGCATCGCCACGCCGGTCACGATTCAGCGCAACAGTTCGGCGCTGATTCCCATCCTGCAAAACAGCGTCGAAGGCGAACAGGTTTCGCTTTATAACCAAGCCACGCAAGAAGCTCATCCGATGAGTGCGTTTTATTTGCACAATACGACCGGCCTCACGCTCGAAAGCGGCCCGCTCACCGTTATCGAAAACGACACTTACGCGGGCGAAGCTCTGACTGGCCGCATCAAGCCGAACGAGAAACGCTTCATCACCTATGCCGTAGACCTCGGCTGCCGCGTCAGCGTCAAAGCAGAAGAAACCGACGGCAAACCCTTTCTCGCCGAAATCCGCGAGGGCGAGTTCCGGCTGCATTACCGCCAGAGCAAAACGACGACCTATTCGTTCAGCAACGTGAGCGACAAAGCCAAAACGGTTTATCTCGAACATCCTTACGACAAAGACGAAAAGTGGCGGCTCGCCAAAACGCTCAAGCCGATGGAAACGACTGAGAACTTTTACCGATTCAAAGTCACCGTCGCCGCCAACAACACCGCGCAATTCCCCGTCACCGAAGAATTGCCCGAAGTAGACACGACCGCCATCTCGAATCTGACGACTGAACAATTCACGTTGTGGATCAAAGAGGGCTACCTCACAGCGGAAAGCAAACAGGCGCTCGAAGCGATCTTCGCGCTCAAGACCAAAATCAATGCGCTCGGCGTCGAACTCAACGCACGCAAGGGCGAAATCGCTACGATCAATCAGGATCAAAACCGCTTGCGTGAAAACCTGCGCGCACTTGGCAAGACCGATGAAGAAAAACAACTCGTCCAGCGTTACGTCGCCAAACTCACGCAAGGCGAAGACCAACTCGAACGGCTGCGCGGGGAAGAAAAACGATTGAACGAAGAGCATTCGTCCCTGCAAAAACAAATCAACGAACGCATGGAAAAACTGGCAATGGAATTGCGGCTGCGCTAAGTGCGTGTTCCCCGCCTGATGGGCTTTGATAATTAAAACCAGTAACGAAAAGAAAATGGTGGAAAAGAAAATATCTTCCTTTCCCTCATTTTCCTTTCAGAAAAGATTGCCGGTTTTAATTATCAAGACCATCAGGCGGAATGGATCGCGCAGCCCATCCATCCCGCCTGATGGCGAGACTACGAACGTTTCACTTTATTTCAAAAAGTACTTGCTCAACTATCGCAACCCGCTTATGATCCGCGCGTTTCAGACCCGCGCCCCGCCGTGAGTTTCGCTTGCGGCTTATTGCTCCATCATCTTCGTTAAACAAAGGAAGCCGTTTTATGCCTGAAGAAATTCCGCTGCCACGAGAGGCAGCCTTGTCTGATGCGCCGCCCACCATCACGCCTTTATTCGCCGCCCAACCGCAACACGCATTCAAACGAGCCAGTTGGCCTACGTTGTTGTTTGGTGTGCTGCTGCCCATCTTCACGGTTAGCGTAGAAGTTTCGACGCGGATGTGCGCGAGTGATTTTTTCGATCCGATGCCGACGTGGTGGCATCACGCGCTGGTGCTGGCCGTGCCCGTCGGAAACTTTTGGGTGTGGTGGCGAGTGCGTAGCGGAGTCGAGAACGGGTCACTAACACACGCGCATTGGATGGTGAACGGTTTGGTCATGGGCGTCGCGCTTTATTACACGTTGCTTTACGCGCCACTCATGCCGCTGGCGCTTTTCGCCCTGATTATTATGGGGATGGGCATCCTGCCGCTGACGCCGATCATTGCGCTAACCGCTACGATTTTTCTCACCCGTCGTTTACAAAAACTGCACGAAGCAAAACACACGCTTGAAATGCCGGTATCCGGCAACCAGCCGCTCGCCTTTGCCATGATTCCGCTGGCTTTTGTGTTGTTGCTCGCGGGCGAAGTTCCCGAAGCCCTGACCCGCTATCACCTGCGTCGCGCGGCGTCATCAGAGACTTATACGCGAATGGAAGGCGTGCGCTGGTTGCGCAGCTACGGCAACGTCAACACGGTGTTGCGCGCCTGTTACGGACACACGGGCGATCAAATGTCGTTGCTCGGAATGCTCATCAACGTAGCTGCGCCTATCTTTTCTGACGATGCGCGGCAGATTTATTTTCGAATGACCGGCGAGAGCTTCGAGACGGCTGATACACCGCGACTCAATCGTGGCTTTTCAGATATTCCCTTAAAGGCCAAAGACGACGATACGGGCGAGTTGATGAATTGGATGCCACAGGGCTTGTCGCTCGACGCTTCGCAAATGGATGGCTCGCTCGACGCGCAAGCCGGTGTGAGTTATCTCGAATGGACGATGACTTTCAGGAATAAGACTGGCGCGCAAGAAGAGGCGCGCGCTTACGTGGCCCTGCCGCCCGGCGGAGTCGTCTCGCGCCTCACGCTCTGGGTCAACGGCGAAGAGCGTGAAGCCGCCTTTGCCGGACGCGCGCAAGTGCAAGCCGCTTATGACAGCATCGTGCGCCAGCGCCGCGATCCCGTACTCGTCACCAGCGCCGGGCCTGATCGCATTCAAGTGCAATGCTTCCCTGTGCCGCCCAACGGTACGATGAAGATTCGTTTCGGCATCACGGCTCCGTTGACGCGCGCCGAAGAAAAAGCCGGTTGGTTGCGCCTGCCGCGCATTCTCGAACGCAACTTCACCGTCGCGCCTGATGCCAAACACAAAGTCTGGATCGAAGCCAAACACGCACTCACCAGCACCGCCGCTGAACTAAAAGCCGAAAAACCGAAGCCGGATTTATTCGCGCTGCGCGGCGAGTTGCCGCACCTCGTGCTGTCAAAACAGTTCCCCAGCATTCAAGCCGAACGCAACGCGAG
>JABFSD010000930.1 GCA_013140935.1 Acidobacteriota bacterium | reverse complement strand
GCGTCGCCATTCAGGGCTTCCGCACGATGGAATTCGTCAAGAACATGGGCTTCAACCTCAAAGACGACGCGGCTTCTTACGGCTTCAAGAATTTCGTCAAAGAGATGTTCTTCGATTCCGATACGAATATGGTGGTGATTTCCGGCGTACCCGGACGCGAGATCAACCGCGACAAAGACGGCAAGATTCTCGAAGGCCAGGCGCGTACGCCCGGACTCAATCGCGTGTTGCCCAGTTGGCTGATGTGCGAAGCGCGCAAAAACATCAATGAACTCGCCGGTTCGCAACGTGCGCTCAATCAAGGCAATCTCGCGCCCAACCATTATTGGGACAAGACGGCCAACGCGATGAACAAAGCCGAATTGCTCGAACAGATGGAACGCGAGATCAAGCAATATGGCATCTCGTCATGGAAGTGGTATTGCCATACCGACCCGGCGCAAACCGGCAACGGGTTTCAGTGCGACGACGACAACGCGCAATTCTTTATCGAAGAGTCGCGCAAGCGTGGCGTCAAACTCATCAGCGTACACAAAGGTTACTCTTATCAATCGCGTAAGCTGGGGCATTTGGCGAATCCGAAAGACATGGAAAAGGCGGCGTTGCGCAATCCCGATTTCAATTTCGTGGTTTATCACTCGGCGATTCAGCACGGCCCCAACGAAGCCAACTGGAAAGAGTCGAACAATTACGACCCGACGACGGGCGACTTTGCGTGGCACAACGTGTTGATGGGCATCAAGCAACGCAATCCGAAAATCAACAACCTCTATTGTGAAATCGGCAGTTTCTTTAACGTGTTGTCGGTGATTGATCCCGTGATGGCGATGCACGGCATCGGCAAGAACATCAAAAATTACGGCTCAGACCACGTTGTGTGGGGCACCGATTGTTTGTGGTGGGGTTCGCCGCAATGGGGCATTGATGCGTTCAAACGCTTTCAGATCAGCGATGAGATGTGCGCGAAATTCGGCTACAAGAAATTGACGAAACAAGACAAGGCGAACATCCTCGGGTTGAATGCGGCGCGGCTTTATAACGTGAACGTCAAAGCCAAACGCAACGCCCTGCCGGCTGATGCGCTCGACAAACTCAAGGTCGCTTACGTCGAACACGGCGGCCAACCCGATAATGCTGCGCACGGTTGGGTGCGCGCGAGCGACTAAAAAAAAGGTGCGCCAGCGTCCCGCTGGCAAGTCGGATCGCGAGCATCTTGCTCGCCCGATCAAGCCAGCGAGACGCTGGCGATCCGACTTGCCAACGAGGACGCTGGCGCACCCGCTATTTCACTGCCGCAATCGCTTCGATCTCGATTTGATAGCCGTAATGCAACAGGTTGCACGGCACCATCGCCCGCGCCGGTTTGTGTTCACCCAGCACGCGCGTATACAACGCATTCACTCGGCCCCACAGCGCCATATCCGAAATATAAATTGTCACCTTCAGCAGATGATCCATATCGCTGCCTGCCGCCAGCAGGATTTCGCGTAAGTTGCTCAAGGCTTGTTCGGCCTGTTCTTCGATGGGGCCGATGACGTGTTCCGTCGCGCCCAATTTGAAGGGCAACTGTCCGGCAACAAAGACCAAACCGTTGTGAATCGTCGCTTGCGAGTAATGTCCGCCAGGCGCGGGCGCGTTGGGAGTGAATACTTTTTGCATCATTGTTATTTTCCTGCCTTCGCAAAAAAAGCCGCAAAACAGTCTGAGGGAATCAACTCTTTTGCGGCTTTGCACGGAATTCCGGCTCAACCAATTTAGAAGCCCGGCACGACAATCGTCCAACTCGGGAGCAAGGCCAGACAACTCAGATTGCGTCCCCCTGCGAATTGACTGTTCTTGCTCAGGCTGGCACCCAACAGCGCACGGCTCGCACTCATCTTCATCCAACCGGTCGAGCCAGCCGGGATGAAGCCGTTAATCGTTCCGAGTACGCGCAAGCTGCTTAACTTGATTTCGGTGTAGCAGCGCACAGTCGCGCTAGTCGAATTGGCGGCTTCTCTATCGTTGTATACCAGCGTAAAGACACTGAATTGCGCACCGTTGCCAATGACCATATTGCTGGGGGAATAGAGATACACACAGGTCTGATCGGTAACCTGGCTGTTAAAACTGGAGAGCGCCACTGTGCTCGGCAAACGTCCGTAATTAACGCCGTCGAAATTCAAACTGACCATCCCGTCATAGCCGCCGTTAACCACCGTATTCAGCTTTTGCACGGCCAGCGCCGGCAAATCGGCCTGCTTGCCGTCGGCCTGCCAGACGTAAGCCGTCCCGAGCAAATAGTTGAATTGCCGCGGCGCATAACCTGAATAAGCGACGGCCATCAGATAACCTTGTACACCCGGATCGAAATCGCTGGTGAAAAACTGCGCCGTTTGATTCGGGGTCAAACTCAGGAAGCTGTCGGCGACGGTGCATGAACTGCCTTCGACGGCAAACAGATGTAACGTCACCGATTGAGTAGTGTGCGTGTTGGTCAGGTTGATTTGGGTGTCTTCACGATCCGGTTGCGCGCCGTCGCTGGTGTAGCGGTTAAAGAACAGCACACTGCCGGGTTTGAGGTCATTTGGGTCTTGGGCCAGAGCGGCGAAGCTGCCACAAAGGGTCAACGCCAGGGCCAGAAAGGGCGAATAGGGCAATCGTTTCATTTCTAAACTCCTTCCCACTCATCACACCTACAGAATTCGGCGGACGAATGGGTTTCAGTTAAGTTACCAAGCCGCGCCAAAACGCGAGCTTAGGAAAAGGGTGAATTTCAACAACAGGTGTGAGGGGATGTAAGGCACCAAACCCACAGTGTCCGAACCTGATAGTGAGGGTTGATCGTAAGCCCGGACAGATGTTTACACCGGCAGGAGAGTCTTCAACTCACGCAACTCCAAAAAAATATTTGAGTCGCAATGCCTTGAAATGGGGAACTAAATTGTTAGTGGAAAGTGGTGCGTATGCTAGCACAGGCTGAATAACGGATGGCGTTTTTAATGTGACTAGCGAAGCTCGTTTAGCGTGTTGGGATTTTCACTTTTTCGAGCAAATGCAATCCTATGCGTGGTTCAAAAGGTGCAAAAAACTCATACAAGAAAGCCACAGGGAGTTCCGCCAGCTAACAGTTTTTCTCAGAAAGGAAAATGCGGGAAAAGAAAATAAGCAACAACCACAGGGGGTTATTTTCCTTTCCCACATTTTCTTTTCAAGAAAAACTGTTATGTACTTTTGGACTCACACGAAACTTGCCGGCACAGGCTTCAGCTATTTGCCTACGACCATCTTCATCGCCGTCGCTTCGCCCGGATGATAAGCCGCTTCGAGATTGGCTTTGATCTCTTCCAACCGATACCACGCAGGTTTGAATTGCCGCTTGGCGTAAAGCTCGCCTTGATCGAACCAGTGCTTTGAAGCCGGGTCGTGGCGTTGGCCGAATTGGATGAGCGAACGCGCCTGCAGCTTCGGCCCGAACTCGACCACGCTCACAAACGAGTGTCCGACCTGGCCATAGTGGCGTTTCAACCCTTTCGCAATCGGCGTATCGAATGGCGTGTAAAAATTAAAAATGATGCCGACGTATTCGCCCGGTCCGCCCGGTACGGGCAAGCTGGGTTTGTCGTCGTCGAAACGTTCGAGCGCGCCGCTGGTGTGAATGCGTTGCAGCCGTGAGATTTCACCCCAGGCGACTTTCCACGTGCCGACTTTTTTTGTGAACTCATCCAGCACGTAACTCAGGATGGCTGTTTCAGGGAACGGCAATGCTTTGGTCATCTGCTTGGCTTGCGGTTGCATGCGTGCGTAAGCCCACATCGTAAAGAGCGACATGCCTACGGCGTCAAGGTCGGCGCGTTGATTCCACGCTTTGATGATTTGGATGGCTTCAGCGGTTTTGGCGGCTTGCGTGGGATTGGCCGCATTGAGCTTGTCCCATTCGGCGGAGAGTAGGGGCACGAGCGTTTGGGCTTCGATACAACGGTTGTCGAAAGCCGCTGTCGCCCAGTCTTCAAAGCTGAACTTTTCTTTTTCGCTCAATACGACGCGCGACATCCGCGAACGCGAATTGTCAGGCTCAGTAACCATGTACTTGGGAAATTTCGCTTCCGCCGGATTATCCGCGCTGCCTTCGGCTGTAGCGAGAAACGGCGTGGCGTTGCAATTTTGTGCCCAGCCGGTTGCGGGGTTCAGCACCTGCGGCAATTCGTCGAGCTTGTGATAGCCCTTCCATTCCGCCGTCGGATCGCTACCGTCGAGCGGCTTCGTCCAATCAAAGCGCGTATCGCGGCGCGGCACTGCGCCGTAATAGCAATACCAGATGTTACCGGCCTGGTCGGCATACATCGTGTTGAACATCGGCACGGCGGTGCGCGCCATCGCGGCTTTGAATTCAGCCAGATTTTTCGCGCGCCCCATCATGAAGCGTTGTTCGAGTCCGCCGCCTTCTTCAAACATCGCCATCTTGACAGTGAGTGGCTTGCCGTCACGAATGGCTACGATGGGGCCGTGATGCGTCTTGCGGAACTCGAAGGTTTTATTCACCACGCCCGCGTCTGTCTTAATCGCTACCTTGCTTACCCATTGCTTGGCGGTGAGATAGCCCGTGCCGTATTTGTAATTCATCGGATTCTTGGCGTCGTCGAATTTCTCCGTCCACAAATCAATTACGTCCGGCGCGTTGACGGTGTGGCTCCAACCCAAAGTGTCGTTGTGGCCTACGGTTGGAAACGGCGAACCGGGAAACGAAGCGCCCGACATATGCCAGCCCGTTGCGCTGTTGATGTGGCCTTCGATCCATTGTCCCGGCCCAAAGAAGGGTTGATGCGGATTGATGAACAACAACGGATGTCCGCTCGCACTTTTCTTCGCCGACGCCGCCCACGTGTTGGAACCGATCAGTCCGGCTTGCCAGATGTCTTCGCCTTGAGACGGAAAGACAGAGAGAGGGAGAGAAGGAGAGACATTCGCTAACTCATTTTTCGCGGTCTCTCTGTCTCTCCGTCTCTCTGTCTCTCTGTCTAAAAAAGCGTTCTTCGCGCCGACTTCAGTGATCGCGGCCATCGTTTCGCTGTCTTTGATTTTTTCGCGCTTGTAAATAAACAGCTGATATTGCGCGAAACGTCCGAACGCGATGACGTGCCAGGGTTCGAGTTGCGTGAGCAGGCGCGGCTTGGCTTGCGGATTTTTGGCGACGTAATAGTTATAGCCATCCGCCGTGGCCTGACAGGCCTCTTTCATCGCAGGGCCGAGTTTGGCGTATTCCTCCTGCGAGAGCCGCGTGATTTCGAGCGCGCGATTCGTCAGGTCGTCCACCAAATGTTTTTCGCCATAAACTTCCGCCGCGCGTCCCAACGATTGAATATAGCTGTCTTCGACCTGCCAGAAATTGTCTTCGCATTGCGCGTAAATGAAGCCGAACATCACGCTGTAATCGGTCGGGCCGTAAACGTGCGGCACGCCCCACGTGTCACGATAGATCGTTACCGATTGAGCAACCTTGTCGAGCGGCAACGTCTTCGTCTTTTTCACAGCGTCTTTTGCCGTGGTGTGGTGCGAATAAAACAACGCGCTCAAGGCGAGCGCACAGATCATCATCAAGCTGGTTCTTTTCATAGTCGGTTCCTCTGTTGTGGCACAAGATGCCATCTTGTGCCACGGTCAATGCGTCTATCGCTCCAATCGCAATCGCAAGCCGCCGCGCAACATACGCGGCATGCCGAAATTTTCCAACGGCGTACGCGCCACAATAAACTTTTCATTCGCCAGATTCTGTACGGCGACAAAGGCTTCGACCCAGCGCCCCAACCGCCGCGATACGGTAGCGTCAATCACCGCAAAGCTGCCCAACGGCAACAGGTTTTGATCGTCATCGAATTGGCGAGCGACGGCGCGAAACTGAAGCGCGGCGTTCAGCCAACGCGGATGGTTGTAGGCAGTTTGCAACGTGAACTGGTGGCGCGGCACCTGGGGAATGTCGAGTCCAATCAAGCGTGCGTCCTGCGGCGCTTTCAAGACGGTTGCGGCGACATACAAATAGCCCGTCGTAATTTGCCAGTGCGGCGCGAGCGTAACTTCGCTCTCAACCTCAAGACCCGTCGAACGAGTACGCCCCAGGTTGCGCCGTTCGCGCGTAATCAACGTAGGCGTCGCCGACAACGTGAAGTTTGCAATCGGATTCACGGTTTCGGTGAAAAAGCCTGTCAGTCGCGCGTTCCAGTTGCGCGTGAAACTGAAACTCGCGCCCACTTCGCCACCTGATAAACGTTCAGCAATTAAGTTGGCATTCGCATTGGTCAACGTATCGCCGACGCGAAACGAACGGTAAAGCTCATTCAACGTCGGCGCGCGAAACGCCCGATAGGCTGCGGCTTTCAGTGCGACACGCGAATTCAACTCGTAAGATATTGCGA
>JABFSD010001233.1 GCA_013140935.1 Acidobacteriota bacterium | reverse complement strand
GTGAAGCCGCAGAGCGCGTAACTCAGAATGACGACGGTGCGCGGGTCGGTGATTTGCACGCTCGAAATCATGCTGGCGAGGTCTTGATAAGAGACGACTTCGGTGAGTACGACGCGTTCGCCTAAGAGCTTGGCGGCTTCGGCCAGGTCGGCGCGCGCGATGCCCAGCAGCGCGGCGAAGGGATAGAAAACCCAGCCGAGAATTTTGACGATAGACAGTTTTCCTATCCCTGCAATGGCGGGCAGCAAGCCCAGCAACTTGTCTACTAACGCCACCATACCTAAGCCCGCAATCAACAACGTACCGATGCCAACGGCGAGTTTGAGTCCGTCGTTGGCGCCTTCGATGATGGCGCTCATCAGGTTGCTGGCGCGATATTCTTCGTGTTCAGGGGGAATGCTCGCAGCCGTCTCAGGCGTTTCAGTTTCAGGCAATAACAGCTTTGACATCACGACCGCCGCCGGAATCGCAATGATCGAAGCCGACAGCAAGTGTCCGGCAATTTGCGGGAACGTGTCGCCCAGCAGCAAGACATACAAGCCCAACGTCGTCGAAGCCGCTGTCGCCATGCCGGCGCTGATGAGCGTAAGCAATTCAGATTGCGTCATCGTGGCGAGGTAAGGGCGCACGACTAACGCGGACTCTACGCCGACAAAGATGTTGGCCGCGCCGCTTAACGATTCAGCACCGCTGATGCCGAGCGTGCGGTGAAAGAGTTTGGCAAACAGCCGCACGACGAATTGCAGAATGCCCAAGTGATAGAGCGCCGCAGCCAGCGCCGAAAAGAAAATCGCAATCGGCAAGGCTTGAAACGCGAGAATAAAACCAATCGAACCTTTTTCGTTAGGGCCTAAGGCTAGCGGCCCCAGCAAAAAGTTCATGCCGCTACGTGAGACTTCGAGCAAGGCCAGCACGGCGTCGTTGAGCTTCAAAAAGAATTGCCGCGAACCGGGCGCGCGAAAGACCAGCAACCCGATGACGAGTTGCAACGCCATGCCGCCGCCGATGGTTTTCCAGTTCACGCGGCGACGATGCGCCGAACAAAGCCAGGCGATCAAGGCGAACGCAAAAAATCCCACGAGTGAAATCAAAGGTTGTGTCATTAGGTTTGGTCAGTGCTTGCACACGAAAGCTGAACGCGCGTCAGTCCGTTACGGCTGGTGAACTGACGCCGCAAAGTGAATTTCTTGCATGCTTTCGGAATTGTGTGAGAGGCTACGCCGCGTTGATCGGTTCCAACCACTACTTCCAAACAACGAGGCAAACGAGACGTGATACTACGAGTGTTCCCTGACAAA
Organism: Acidobacteriota bacterium; assembly: GCA_013140935.1. Lineage (GTDB taxonomy): Bacteria > Acidobacteriota > Blastocatellia > RBC074 > RBC074 > JACPYM01. The sequence goes on along the minus strand of JABFSD010001233.1, from coordinate 5,097 downwards.
AGCCAACTCGGATTGGCGGCGGCTGCGCAAGCGGCAGAAGCTATCAACCGCGCGATTGCGGCACGCGGATGCGCACGCATCATCGCGGCGACGGGCGCATCGCAGTTTGAATTTTTAGCGGCGCTGGTGGCTGCGCCGGACATTGATTGGTCGCGCGTAGAGATGTTTCACCTGGATGAATACGTCGGGCTGCCGCTCACGCATCCGGCGAGCTTTCGCAAATACCTGATCGAACGTTTCATCACGCCGACCGGCATGACGAACTATCACCTGCTCAATGGCGAAGCCGATGCGCAACAGGTTTGCGACGACATCGGCGCGTTGATTCAAGCCGCGCCCATTGACGTAGCCTTCGTCGGCATCGGCGAAAACGGACATCTGGCGTTTAACGATCCGCCCGCTGATTTTGAAAACGAAGCGGCTTACATCGTCGTCAATCTCGACGAAGCCTGCCGCATGCAACAAGTCGGCGAAGGCTGGTTTGCGGGACTCAACGAAGTGCCGCAACAAGCCATCTCGATGACGATCAAACAGATTCTTAAAGCAAACGAAATCATTTGCATCGTACCTGACGTGCGCAAAGCACAAGCTGTGAAGCATTGTCTGGAAGGCGAAATCTCGCCGCTGGCTCCGGCTTCGATTTTGCGGACGCACGCGAATACGACGGTTTATCTCGATGATGCTTCTGCATCGCTCTTAACGAACAAATAAACTATGAAACAAATTATCGCTTCCCTCTTCATCGCATTGGTCTGTGTGTTTGATGCAACTGCGCAATCTGAAATCAAAGTCGGCATCATCGGCACGGACACTTCGCACGTACCCGCTTTCACCAAGTTGCTCAATGACAAGACCGATCCCGGCTATCTGCTCGGCGCGCGTGTCGTAGCCGCTTTCAAAGGCGGCAGCCCCGATGTCGAATCGAGCCGCACGCGCGTAGACAAATTCGCCGAAGAGATCGCCACCAAATACGGCGTCGAGATTGTGGATTCCATCGAAAAGCTGCTCGCCAAAGTGGACTGCGTGTTGCTGATGAGCGTAGACGGTCGCCCGCATCTCGCGCAGGTCAAGCCCGTTCTTAAAGCGGGCAAGCGCGTATTCATTGATAAGCCCTTCACGGCGAGTTATGCCGACGCGGCTGAAATCGTGCGGCTGTCGAAAGCGGCGAACGTGCCGTTTTTCAGCACATCGAGTTTGCGTTTCGCTACGGATGTGCAAGCAATTAAAAACAGTGACAAACACGGCGGCATCACGGGCGCTTATGCCTACGGCCCCGAAAATTTCGAGCCGCATCATCCCGATTTGTTTTGGTATGGCATTCACGCGGTCGAGACGCTTTACACGTTGATGGGCGCGGGTTGTGAATCGGTTACGCGCGTCAAGGCGGCGGGCGGCGATACGGTCACGGGCGTGTGGCGTGATGGACGCATCGGCACGATGCGCGGCGTCACGCAAGGCAAGCAGGATTACGGCGCGATTGTTTATGGGATGAAAGCAACGCTTCAGACGCCGTTGCCGCTGAAGGTAGATTATCGTCCGCTGGTCGTAGAGGTTTTGAAATTCTTTCAAACCGGCGTGCCGCCCATTCAACCAGAAGAAACACTCGAACTCATCGCGTTTATGGAAGCCGCCGATTTGAGCAAAGCGCGCGGCGGCGCGGCGGTGAAATTAGCGGAAGTGATGCAAGGCAAGTAAGCCCAAGTTAAGCTATGGCTGAAGTCAATAATCCTCACGACAGATTTTTCAAACGGCTGTTTGGCGATACGGCGACGACGGCGGACTTCATTCGCAACTATCTGCCGGAAGAAATCGTCGCGGCGCTGGATTTGGATACGCTGGCGCTCGAAAGCGAGAGTTTTCTTGATCCGAAGCTGCAAGGGCATTTCTCTGACTTGCTGTTTCGGGTGCGTTTGATGACGGGCGAGCAGCTCTATGTTTATTTGCTGCTCGAACACAAGAGCGCGCCCGACATCTGGGTAGCATTTCAACTGCTGCGTTATCTCGTGCGGTTTTGGGAGCGGCTGTTTGAACAGGGCTGCCAGCGTTTGCCGCCCGTCATCCCCATCGTGTTTTATCACGGCGAAGCGCGCTGGAACGTTTCGCGGCAATTCAATGCCTTGATCGAAACGACGGGCTTGCCCGCGTTACAAAAATTTCTGCCGGATTTTGAATACGACCTGCGCGACCTGTCGTTGCGCGCCAGCGAAGAAATCAAAGGCCACGCACGTTTGCGGACGGGGCTGGCCTTGTTGCGGTATATTTTCAGCGACGATTTGGGCAAACGATTGCCGGACATCTTTCGCAACCTGCGCGAAATGGCGCGGGTGCAAACACTGGATTTTCTCGAATCGTTGTTGACCTATTTGTCCAGTGCGGGCAAACAAATCAAAGAAAAGGAGATTGAGACAGCTATGCAAGAAGTTATCCAATACGAGGAACTTGGCGATGCCGCGCCCTTTGCGCGAGCCTGGAAAGAAAGATGGAAACAGGAAGGGCTTGCGGAAGGACGACAAGAAGGACGACAAGAAGGACGACAAGAAGGACGACAAGAAGGACGACAAGAAGGACGACAAGAAGGACGACAAGAAGGACGACAAGAAACACTGATCGGGGTGGTGCTACGCCAAACGCAGCACCGTTTCGGAACAATTGATGAAGCGACACAGGCGCAAGTCCGTGATCTTTCCAGCGAGTCGCTGGAAGCATTCAGTGAAGCGTTGTTGGACTTTGTTTCGCTGGCGGAATTGCAGCACTGGTTGGCCGACAAGTCCGGTCAACCCGCCAGCTCGCTGCTGCAATGACCTTGCGGTTGGCCTCTGGGCATAGCCGCTCTACCATCCAATTGAGCGAGTTGCGCTCTGCTGAAAATCAAACACCTATGAAATCAACTATCACCCTTGCGCGCCTGCTATGGCTGGGCGGGTTCATCTTTGTGGCTTCGTTACTCGTTCACACAGCTGCGCAAACTTCGCAAAAGACCATGTCTGATATTCGCTTAATGACGCTCGACCCCGGACATTTTCACGCGGCACTCGTCCAACGCGAAATGTTTCCCGGCGTAGCTCCAACGGTGAACATTTACGCGCCGCTTGGTTTCGATCTGAACGAACATCTCAAACGCATCAACGGCTTCAATACGCGCGCGGCCAGCCCGACGAATTGGGAGTTGGAGATTCACACGAGCAACGATCCGCTTGCGCGGATGTTGCGCGACAAGCCGGGCAACGTCGTCATTATGGCCGGACGCAACAACGGCAAGATTGACCGCATCAAGGCTTCGGTCGAGCACGGCATCAACGCGCTGATTGATAAGCCGTGGATCATCAACGCGGCGGAATTCCCGAAGCTGGAAGCGACGCTGAAAACGGCTGAAGCAAAGAAGCTGATCGCTTACGACATTATGACCGAGCGGTCTGAAATCACGACGATGTTGCAACGCGAACTCATCAACGACGCCGCAGTGTTCGGCACACTGCAAAAAGGTTCTGAAAGCGATCCGGCAATTTATATGGAAAGCATTCATCACCTTTACAAAGTCGTATCAGGCGCAGTGAACATTCGCCCGGCGTGGTTTTTCGACATCAAGCAGCAAGGCGAAGGCGTCGCCGATGTCGGCACGCACTTGGTTGATTTAGTGCAATGGATGACGCTGCCCGATCAAGTAATTGATTATCGCAAAGACGTGAATGTCATCAGCGGCAAACGCTGGCTGACCGTGATGAGCAAAGACGAATTCAAGCGCGTCACGGGCGAAGCCAATTGGCCCGCCTATCTCGCGCCGAATATCAAAGACGACAAGCTGGATTATTTCTGCAACGGTTCGATGACTTACGCCTTGCGCGGCTTACACGCCAAGCTTGATGTGATTTGGAATTACGAAGCTCCGGCGGGCGGAGGCGATACGCACGTAGCATGGTTCAAGGGCACGAAATCACGCGTCGAAGTCAAACAGGCGCAACAACACACGATTCACGTGATTCCGAACAACGCGGCGGACAAGGCTGCGATCTTTGCTGCACTGCAAAAGAAAGTCGCGGCGCAGCAAGCGAAATATCCCGGCGTGGCGACAGCGGACGAAGGCGACAAGCTGCGCGTGACCTTTCCTGACAAATACCGCGACGGCCATGAAGCTCATTTCGCGCAAGTCGCCGCGCGCTTCTTTGGTTATTTGCGCGATACGAAAACGCTGCCTGGGTGGGAAAATCCGAATATGCTGGCAAAGTATTACACGACGACCAAAGGCTTGGAGCTTGGTTATCGCGCGATGAGCGCGAATCGGTGAAGGCATGAAATTTGATACGACGCTCAAAGAATTACTGCTGTCGAATCCGACCCGTTTGGTTGAACAGTTGTCGGGTGAAAAGGTCGAGGCTTGGCTCAACGTCGAACAACCTTCAGTCAAAATGCGGCGCATTGATCTGGTTGCGCGGCTGAAATCGGGACGCATTCTGCATCTGGAAATTCAGCTAGAAGATGACCCTGAAATGCCGTGGCGGATGCTGGAGTATTATGCTTATCTGCGACGCACGTATGGACAGGAACCGTGGCAAATCGTGTTGTATATCGGCAAGAAAAAGCCCAGACGGAAAGCTTACATCCGCGAGCAACGATTGCGGTTTTCTTACAACGTGATTTACCTCCGCGAACTGGATGGCCGTCCGTTACTCGATAGCGATTCCATCGCCGACAACCTGTTGGCAATCTTGTGTGACATTGACGACGTTATCACCGCCAGTCGCCGCATCATCGAAAAGCTGCTCGCCCTGCCCGAAAAACAAGCAATAGACGAAGCCCTCAAACTCATCATCTTGTCAAAGCTGCGCGGCGCAGAGAAGATAGTCACCGAGGAGGTAAACAAACGTATGAAGATTACACGCGAGTATTTGATTGATATTCCACTGATCGGCGATCTGATGCTTTCCGGTGAGGAACAAGCCGAAACGCGCGGTGAAAAGAAAGGTGAAAAGAAAGAAGCGCAAAAGATGCTTACCAAAATGCTCGAAGCACGTTATGGCGCGCTGCCCGCTTGGGCAAAGAAGCAACTTGCCGCTGCCGATTTACGCAAACTTGAACATTGGAGCTTGCAATTGCTAACAG
>JABFSD010000206.1 GCA_013140935.1 Acidobacteriota bacterium | reverse complement strand
CACATGAACCAACCCGCACAAACAACAGAAAAACTTGCAGATAATGCGTTGGCTCCCAAGCCATGGCTTTGGCTGTCACTCTTTTGCAGCTCCTTTTATTTCGTCACCAAAAGTTCTCAGCCCTTCGCCGGTAGCATTATGGCGAAGGCATTGAGTATTGCGCCTCTCGCATTGCTTGCGCTGGGAGATTTGCGCGGAACTGAACGCTGGCTGCTGGGCGCGGCGTTGTGTTTCGCAACGTTGGGTGACGTATTGCTCGATTGGCCGGGCAATTATTTCGTACTGGGACTCTGCGCCTTTCTCGTGACGCAATTGCTTTACGCCGCGCTGTTCGCACGCGACTGGCGGCGTCCGTGGCAGTTGACTGGATTCACGCGCGCTGCGTGTTTGGCGGTTTTAGTTTTAAGCATCGCGCTCACCGCTTGGATGTGGCCCAACCTGGGCAAGCTCGCCGTACCCGTGACGGTATACATCGGCGCGTTGACCGTGATGGTTGAGAGCGCGTTGCTGGCGCAATTCAAAACTAAATGGATCGTGTTGGGCGCGGTGCTGTTTATGCTTTCAGATTCGCTGCTGGGCGTGAACCGTTTCAAAATGGATGTGCCGTTGCGCGATTATCTGGTGTGGGCGACTTATTACCTCGGCCAATGCGGCATCGTGTTGGGCTACCTTCAGGAGAAGCAAGACAAACGATGAGGGCGGATCATTTCACATTCACAGCCGCAGACTGGACGCCGCTATTCGTCTATCGCTGGCTGCCAGACAATCCAGACGAAACCAAAGCCGTAGTCCATATCGCGCACGGTTTGTCGGAACACGGGGGGCGTTACGTCAAACTGGCGGAATGGCTAACCGAACATGGATACGCGGTGTATTGCAACGACCAACGCGGCCACGGTCAGTCGGCCTTGAAAGCCGAAGACCTCGGACATTTCGCCGACGCCGATGGATGGAACCTGCTCGCGCAAGACCTCGCGCAAATGTGCATCGAAGAAAAACAGGCTTACGAAGGGCTGCCCATCATCCTGCTCGGCCACAGCATGGGCGCGTTGCTGGCTCAGAGACTGGTTTATGAACAACCCGATCTTTTTGACGCCGTAGCCATGTCAGGCCCCAACGGCAAGCTCGATCCGATGGTTGGTATCGGCAAAACCATCGCCAAATTTGAACGCTTTAGACTCGGCGCGCGCGGACGCAGCCGTCTCATCAATCAGCTTTCGTTCGGCGGATATAACAAACACTTTCCCAACGCGACGACGCCGTTTGATTGGCTTTCACGCGAAGCCACTGAGGTTGCGCGTTACGTGAATGATCCCAAGTGCGGCTTTATCGCTACGACGCAATCGTGGGTAGACATGCTCACGGGCTTGCCTGCGTTGCACGACCCAGCCAATCACGCGCGCATCCGCCGCGACTTGCCGCTCTATCTTTTCGGCGGACACCGCGACCCGGTCAACGCTTTCGGACGCGGCCTCGAATTGCTGGTCGAGACTTACCGCAAAGTCGGCATCCGCAGCATCCGCCATCGCCTCTATCCCGACGCGCGCCACGAAGTCTTCAACGAAACCAACCGCGCCGAAGTCTTTCACGATTTGCTGGAATGGCTCGACCTGATTCGCGTGCAGGTCGGCGAAAAGATTCTGATGGCTTGAGTGAATGAACTTTTGCGTAAAGAGCCAAGGACAGCTTGGGTGCAAAGCCCTTGCGATGGAACTTATCAGATAAAAAAGCAGCGTACCTAACTTGGTCAGGTACGCTGCTTTCTTTGTCACGGTAGCCCCTCACACAAAAAGGCTATGGTTGTCTTACAGGGAAAACGTCCCACGCCCAGCGCCCAACTTTTGCACCCTGAGCATCTTTAATCTTGGCACGGTACCGGAATTGATTTCCGTGCTGGTCTGTCTTTTTCGACATTTTGTAATCCAACTCCAGCACTACAACATCAAGCTCAGTAAGTGTATGCAGTTCGTTGAATTCTGAGACACCATTGTGATTCGTGTCTTGCCAGAGCCGCAACGATGCGAAAATTGAATCCCGGTTATCAACTTGCCCGTCGTTATTCCCGCCATTGGCTGGTTTATCGTATTCAGCCAAAGCCAGGAACCCGTTTTTCAACGTTCCTGTGGGAGGTATTGGTTGCGGCGTGACATTCCCAAACAGTTCGGCACCGCTATCAATCAACCCATTGCTGTTACGATCTAAGACCAGCCATGCATCATCGGAATTAGCCGCTGTCCAGGCAATAAAAATAGGAACGCCAGATGCCCTCAAATCGAATGACACACCGCCAGCACCACTGGTGAGATTAAATCCGTCTCCCGCTATATCAATCACAATAGGAGACGCAGCCATGCAATATCCGCCATTCATACCAGTATCACACCAATAACCCATACCGATGGGGCAATTCGGGGAATCGCAATCTGCCTGTGAGGAACAAGTTGCGCAACCACCACCACCACCACCACTACAAGCACTGGAACTACAAGATTTTCTGTATATTGTAGATCCCCAACACGAAGGGATGCAGTTATTACATCCAGTGGGGCTGTTTTCGCAACGGAAGGTTTTTATTTCACAACAAACTGAGCTATTACAACACGCCGGGCCGCCACCACTTGTACCGCAATCTGATGAAGTCTCCCAATTAACATCAATGTAGCAAGCACCGTAACCGCAAATACCATACTCATCACAAGATGCCTCAGATTTTGGGGTAAATATCAATGCTCCTAAGGCGATTGACCATAAAACCACAAGAAAGTCGCTAATAGCCAGCCGCCATTTGTGGGTAAGGAAAATGCTTCTCATACTATACCTGTCCTTTCTGGTTTGTAGAAGATGTAAAACACCGTTGAGTCGCCACCTACTCACTCAACCGAAATTCGCTGTAAACTAAGTTAAGTAGAAGATCAGTGTTTTCTTAGTCGTTGTTTGGCCTGCTCAAGATTACGGCGCATTTTTTCGACTTGATTTGCGTAACGTGAATCATCGGAACCTTCAGCCTGCATGCGCTGAATATCTTCTTCATACTTAGTGAAATCGACAGACCACTCAGCATGATAATTAAGCGCTGAATTTGGAACTTCACCAACATCAATTATGGTTGGCTCCCAAACCTGTATTCTTTCTTTATTCTGAGACACTATTTTTAGCGGAAAGGTAGCGAAATTATATGCATTATACGATTCAATTATAGTTCCATCAGAAAGGACGGAGCGCATTAACGCGCACTTATAGCCGAGTATTTCCTCATCTCTTACATACTCAGGGTTCTGTTGTACGTTGTTAATATCAATCTCCCCGCCAAAGCTTTCATAAGCAGCTACGTAAACAAGCTGTTTCTTAGTTGAATCCTCATGGAAGGCACCCAACCCGGGATCCCATACATCTACTTTCTTGCACGTTTCTGCACCGCCGGCTTCGCTTATGAATAGATTTTTTCTACGACGGCCATCTGCACTGAAATAAGCCTCATCACGCCCTATTATACGTGGCTCACCGCCGGTAGGAGTGAGAATGATATTTCGTTTGAGCGTCCATCCATTAGCCCCAAGGTACGGCTCCATTTGTTGTTGCCCACGTGAACGAACGATGGTGGCGGTTAAAATAAAAGCTATTGTCCCAATAAACATCGTGAAAGTCAGCCGCTTCATTTTGTTAATCTCCTTAAAATTTGCACACAGCTTTGTGCTTTGGTTAGCAAGACAATTCATCATTTTCCATTCAACCCTATAGAGGCATCTCAACCCAGAACCTTATAGTCTCTCTGCAACTTTTTTTTCAATCTTCCATCAGTCCTTGCAACTTTTTCAGCAACAAGCTCTTTTCCACGGAAGCCGTTCCGTTCACAATCCCCAACTCCTGCGCAATCTCTGCCGTCTTCTTCCCCTCTCGCATCAAGGCCAGCAGCTTCTGGTCATGTTCCGTCAAGCTTTTGGTTACGGCCTCATCCAGCTTCCGCAACCGCTCGCCCCACAGCACAGATTCATACTGTTGCGGTGCTTGTTCAATCATTGCGGGCGGCAGGTTTTCAAGCGGTACATTTCGTCCCGCTTCGACCAAGAAACGAATGACCTCGTGATAGGCAATCGGGAACAGGTAGGTTGGCAGTTGCGCTTCCTCTCTGAAAGTGCGCAAAGGCTTGTACTCACCTTCGTCCCACAACAGCATCATTAGCCGAAGCCAGCACCGCTCAACGTCATCCGAGCTTGCGTGATGATGACAACGACGAAAGGCACGGCGGATGATGCCAGGTAAATGCGACACAGCTTGTTCAAAGAGTTTTTCGACGGGGACAGGTTCCGTCGGTTGACCATTGGCAGCGGACATAGGTTTACTGGCTCCAAATGTTGCGGCGTTCGGTAGATAAATAAAGTCACAGCGGGAGAGTAACTGCGACCTCACAGCGCGGGCATCTTAGGCAGGCTTATTACTTGAGTCAATGCGCGCATGCAATCTGTCCAATTGCACGCCGTAAATGATTTCCCCTGACGCGCGCCACCAAGTCTTCAACGAAACAACCGCGCCGAAGTCTTTCATGATTTGCTGGAATGGCTCGACCTGATTCGCGTGCAGGTGGGTGAAAAGATTCTGATGGCTTGAGTGAATGCAACCTTGCGTCAATTAAACAAAGCGGATGTAGAACAAGATGACATCTTGTTCTACATCCGCTCGTCAGAGCTTGCCTGCCGCCGAGAGTTCCTCGTTTCGCAATAACCGGTTTTGGTAACTGAGTTCGTAATCAATCTCTTCATAGCGATCAAGTTCATCTTTCTCAGCTTGGATAAGCGACTCACTACGTTGTTTTTCCAGCAGTATTGCAAGGCGTTGCTGAACGCTGGGCGAAACGCGATAAATCAACACGCCTTGCTCAAGTTCCATGACGTAATCGGTTGAAGAAATAAATGACGACATGCTTTGCCTGCTCCTTACCAAACGAATCGTAACTGCATCAATCCACCGCGACGCCAAAAGCGCGCGCCATCCAATAAGGCAGCAGATAATCAATCCCCGCATTTTCCGTCTTGCCGTAGCCGCCGCCCCACAACAGAAACGGACTGCGTTGCCATAAGAAATCAGTATCAATGCGTTCGGTCACGGGAATCGGATTGCACGCGCGGTCTTCGCCGCAGGCCGGAAAGCGCGCATCGCCGCGATGATCGCGCCAGCCATCGCGGCGCGGACGTTTCAACCAATCATTCAATATGGTTTTGGTTTCGGCATCGCGGCGCGCGTCGGCTCCGCGCAGCACGCGATCAATCATGTTGAAGTGCGCATTGCCGTGATCGTCCGTCGTGCGGCGCAGGATTTGATAAGCGTTGAGGTAACGACCGCGATAAGTCTTGTTGCCTTCGGTGCGAATCAGATGAAAGAAATTGATCGTCGCCAAGTTGAATTTGAAATACGAGTCGTGTTCTTCCAGCACTTCGACCACGATGGCGCTGCCTACGGTGGCGGAAGCAAAGATGCGCGCGAGGTTGTAAGACGAAGCGAACTTGTCGTTGGCGTGGCGGCCTATCGCCAAAAAGTTGAGGCGCTGTTCGGGGCGTCCGGCAAAGGTCGTACTGATGTCGCCGTTCGGCATACGCACCGACCAGTTGTTATCAATCAGGTAATCAAGCAGGCGCGTAACCAGTGCGCGAACTTCCGTGCGTACTTGCGGATCGTCTACGAAATCGTAAGCCGTGCCGAGGCCGAAAAATACGCCGCTGTATTGATCGCGCGACGTGTTGCCAAACCACAGCCACGTCTCGCCGTTGAGCGTGCGCGAATAAACGCAGTGGCGCCGCTCTTCTTCGGTCACGCTGCTGGCATATTTCCACGAAGCCGGCATGGCAAAGCGCGCCAGCAAGTCATTACCTGTCACATCCAGCAATAGGCGAATGCCCGCGAGTGAACGTTTGATATTCGCCAGCGCTTCGGGTGAACGGGTCGCCTGATAGCGAAAGCTCTCAGCGGCGAGATAGTGTCCCGTCCAAATCGCGGCATCTCCGGCGCGGCTGTAACCAACGATTTCTTCGCTGGTTGGCGACGCGAAAACCGGATCAACGATAAGTCCGTTTAACTGATGGCGCGTTTGAATGTTTTGCGAAATTGCGTTGGCGTCCCGTTCGTCAGCGCGCGCTGACAGCGCGGCGCACAAGACACACAACACGAATGCGGCGATTCGTTTCATAACTTTAGAACCTCGTGAGTTATTGGTGATTGTTCGGGGGCCGGGCTTGGGGGAGCGCCTGAAAGAACATTGCTGATGTAACGCGCGAAGAGTAAAAGCATCAGCTTTGACCGTCAACCGCTTTAATCTTCGGCAATACATTCACCACAAAAAAGCACAAAAACCACAAAAAGGATTGTTTGATAGCTTTTGTGAATTCTGTGCTTTTTTGTGGCGAATGCCCTTCAG
>JABFSD010000420.1 GCA_013140935.1 Acidobacteriota bacterium | reverse complement strand
AAAACAAATGCGCCATTCTTACCGTCGCTGACACCGGACGCGGCATTCCCTCTGAAGACTTGCCGCATGTCTTCGAGCGCTTCTTTCGCCGCTCCGCCAAAACCGCTGACCGCACGGCGACCGGCTTAGGCTTGGGATTGTCTATCGTGAAATGGCTCGTTGACGCGCACGACGGAAACATTGAGGCGCACAGCAAGTTGGACAAAGGAACTACGTTTGAAGTGCGGCTGCCGTTGTATTCAGGGGATAAGTGAAGCCTTCTCCGCCGCACGCCAGATGCGCAACATCGGGTCGGAACTGGTTCCCACCAGCATCTCTCCGTTGGGTGAAAAGGCCACCGACCTCACGTTGCTATCGCCGACTTTCAGCGCGTTGACTTTCTGTTGCGTCGCTACATCCCACCGCCACACCAATCCTTCTGAACTGCCTGTGACAAGGCGCAATCCGTCATTGGCCCAGCGGCGTCCGAACCACGTCTGCCGCCGCGTATAAACGCGCACTGAGCGGTCTTGTCCGCCGCCCGCGATTTGCTGGCCGTCGGGCGCGAAGGCTACGGCCAGCACGGGCGCGGAGTGTTCGCCGATGTCTTTCAGAAAACGCAGCGGTTGGGTTTGCCAGAGTTTGAGTTTTTTATCGTCACCTACGCTGGCGATGGTCTGCCCGTCGGGTGCGAAGGCGACTTGTTTGATGCGCGCCTCATGTGCCGGAATCGTAACGAGCGGCTGCAAGGGTTGCGTACGCCACAGCGTCAACTGGCCTTTGAGATCGCCGGTGACGAGGCGCGTTTCGTCGGGCGACAGGCTCATCGCGTCGGCTTCCTCTGCGGGTACGGATTCGAGCCTGCGTCCATTCGATGCATCCCAAACACGCAACAACCGACGGCCTCCGCCGTAGAGCTTGCGTCCATCGCGGGTGAACGTGAAAGATGAGGCGTGTTGATCGTGGTAATTGACAAGGGCGCAAGCAGGGCCTTCGCGTGCAAGCAGGCCAGCATCAAGCGCGAACCTGTGATTGTCTGGAGAAATCGCCACAGCGTGCGTCCCCATTGGTGTGGCTATCGTCTTGCGTGATTTCAGCGTCGTTAAATCCCATTCGATCAAGGTCTCATCAAATCCGAGTGAAGCCTTCCACGTATTGTCCGGTGCAACGGCAAAGCTGGTAGCGCGGGAGTCGTGGCCTTGCAAGACGCCTTGTTTGCTGCCGCTGATTGGATTCCAAACGATGAGCGAACGATCTTCGCTGGCTGGGATAACGCGCTGGCCGTCGGGCGTGAAGGCTACGGCGGTGACGGCTCGTCCGTGTTGATTCAGGTTGGCGATGCGTTCGCGCCCGACGATGTCCCAAATCAAAATCGAGCCGTCGCCGTGCGTAGAAACCAAATAACGTCCCGTTTTTGGCGACCATGCCAAGCTCCAAACATAAGACGGATAGTCCCAGCGCGTGATGATCTGTTCAGTTTTCACATCCCAAAGAATGATGTCTTCTGAACCAGTCGCCGCCAATCTACTATCCGGTGAAATCGCCTGGTCGTCGTTCATATAGAAAAGTGAGCGAGCCGTAGAACAAGATGCCATCTTGTTCTACGGCTCGCGTAAGACGCGTTAGAGAAAATCGCATTTTGTCGGGTAGCGACCGCTGAACTTAGGAATGGTTCGAAAATAAGAGTGCCATTTCACCGGTAGAGGCGCAGAGGTCTCGCAGAGTTTACGCAGAGGAAAAAAAGAAAACTCTCTTCTTCTTCTCTGCGATAGCTCTGCGAGACCTCTGCGCCTCTGCGGTGAGAAGTGATTGGGCAGTTTTATTTCCGGGTCAATCCTTAGCCGAAACTTCAATCCACAGACTTCGCCGCAACCGCCTTTCCGTCGCGTGGCGACGCCTGACTTTAGCCGTAGATTTCAATTTACGGGCAGCGCGGAAATGATTCCCGCGTCGAGTAGCGACGCTTGCAGCATTGATAAGGCGAACCAATAGCAAACCACGCTGATTCATATTCCATAGACCTGAAATAACAGATTGATTCGCATGGCGGTCAGGCGTCGCTACGCGACGCGGGGTTTGTCGCCGTGCTGACCGTAGATTGAAATCTACGGCTAAAGTCAGGGGTCGCTACGCGACGAAAGAGGCTACGGACTTTGCTTGGCTACTGCTCCCAATTCGCGGCGCAACCACGCCTGCGCCGCCGCCCATAGTTGTGATGCGCGCCCAGCCGTCACGCCCAACACTTCGCCGATCTCCTGGTTTTCGAGACCGGCAAAAAACCGCATCTCGACGACGCGCGCCAGTTGCGGATGCGCTTGTGCCAACAATTCCAACGCATCATCCAAAGCGATAATTTCAGGCGCACCCTCAAGGGCGATGGCGGAGGCTTCATTCAACGCTACGTGAATCGTAGCGCCGCTGCGTTTCCCGGCTTGATGGGCGCGGGCGTGGTCAACCAACACAATAGCTTTGCGGTCACGAGCGGAGCCTTGCCGGTTGGCTTGTCGCTCAATGCGAGTAAGGGATTATTGAGCGGCGTACCTACGGCGCTGGACAATTACGCTTTCATGGTGACGGCGACCGGCGGCGGCGCTTGCTCTGGTTCGCGCAATTACACGTTGGCGGTGCAAGACCTCACGCCGCCCGTCATCACCGATGTCGGCGTAAACAAACCTACGCTCTGGCCGCCGAACCACAAGATGGTGACGGTGCAGGTGAATTACAACGTCAGCGACAACCATTCGCCGTCGGTCAATCTCGATTGTTCGTTAAGTGTAACGAGCAACGAACCCGTCAACGGCACGGGCGATGGCGACACGGCACCTGATTGGGAAGTGTTGGATGCGCATCACGTTCGGTTGCGGGCGGAAAGAGCGGGCAGCGGGAACGGGCGCATCTATACGATCACGATTACGTGCAAGGATGCGGCGGGGAATACGGCAATGCGTACCGTGTCGGTGAGCGTACCGAAAAACCAAAGCTGACGCAGCAAGCGGGGAAGAGTTTTCAAAGCTCTTCCCCGCTTGGTTTTAGTGAAAGTGTGAGTCGTTGCTTCACTGACGGCGTATCGCAATACGCCGCCTTTCTCCGCCGTCATCGTGCAGCGAAACTTCATAAGCAGCAGGGATAAGCCAATTGCCCAACCGCTCCGGCCATTCGATCAGCACGACGGCATTCGGTTCGTTGAGCATTTCTTCCAATCCGATTTCGCGCACTTCCTCTGCCATACCGCTCAAGCGATAAAGGTCTAAGTGATAAAGCCACATCCGCCCCGTGTGCGCGTTGACCAGCGTGAATGTAGGGCTATTCACGTCAGCCGGATCAATCTCTAACCCCGCGGCGATGCCTTTGGCGAAGACGGTCTTACCCGCTCCCAAATCACCGCGCAGCAAAAACACTGTCGAAGTCGTGAGCGATTCGCCGATGCCGTAAGCCAGCTCAAAAGTTTCTTCGGCAGAGCGCGTGATGAATTGTCCGGTAGGAGTCTTAGACATCTTGGGGCACCAGATTTTCGTGTCAGATTTTGATGATGGACTGCGGCGTGCCGCGTTCCGCTTCGCCGCCGACTTGCAGGATGGCTGCGCTCAAGTTGGCGATGAGGTCAGAAGCGATGAGCGAACGCTGCCCCATTTGTTGTGCCGCGAGGTCGCCTGCCAATCCGTGCAAATAAACCGCAGCGATAGTTGCACCCAACGCATCTTGTGGACGTTGCGCCAATAAGCCCGCGACTGAGCCAGTCAGCACATCGCCCGACCCAGCGGTAGCCATTCCCGCATTGCCCGTCGGATTCACATAAACCTGTCCGTCAGGCGCGGCAATCAATGAACGGCTGCCTTTCAACACCGTGATGACATGATGCGTCACGGCGAATTCGCGCGCTATGCCAATGCGATCCGCGACAATCTCTGCATTCGATTTTCCCATCAATCGCGCCATCTCGCCCGGATGTGGCGTGATGATGATCGGCAATTCGTCAGAGCCTTTGATTTCATCAGGCCACGGAGCCAGCGCGTTCAATCCGTCGGCATCAATCACGATTGGCGCGCTGCGTTGCGTGACGAACTCGCGCACGAACTCGCGCGTCGTGGCTTCGCTCGAAGACAAGCCCGGCCCAATCGCCAGCGCCGTGCGCGTTTGTGCGAGTTGCAAGGCGCGCGCGATGGCTTCTTCGGCAATGGCTCCGTCAAAGGTTTCAGCCAACGGCTCAGTCATCGCTTCGTTCAAACATTGCGTGACGAGCAACGACAGCGCCGATTGCGCCGTCGCCACCGTCACCAGCCCCGTGCCCGAACGCAGCACGGCTTCAGCCGCCAACGCCGCCGCTCCGGTCTTACCGCGCGAACCGGCGATGAGCAACACGTCGCCTACGGCATTCTTGTGTGCGTGGGCGGCGCGGCGTGAACTGTCCAGAATGGTTTTGATGTTTTCGGCTTCGAGCAGATTGAGTTGCGAATTGACTTCAGCGAAAAGCCATTCGGGCGTACCGATGTTGGCGATGACGAGCTTGCCGTTCGCGGCGCAGGCGGGCGCGACGACGTTTCCGATTTTGGGGCCGGTGAATGACACGGTGAGATCGGCTTTGACGTGCGGGCCGATTGCGTGTTCGCTGTCAGAGGAAAGGCCGGAAGGAATATCAATGGAAACAAGTGTAGCTGGGTCTTTGCAATGATTCATTGATTTGACCGCAAGTTCATGTAACCCAGTAATTGAGCGTTTCAGCCCCGTGCCAAAAAGCGCATCAATCACAATATCTGACCCATCATAAACACCTGCATCATCGTCGGTCGTGATTTCTATAATCCTTAATGGTGCAAAAAAACGATTTCCCCCAGGTTGCTGGCTAGCAATTTGATTCAAGGCTTCAAAATTTGATCGCGCCTCGCCTTGAGTATCTTCAATTTTTCCGTAGAGATAGACGGTCGCCTGGATTCCACGCATCCACAAGAGGCGAGCGATCACAGCCCCGTCACCACCGTTGTTTCCTTTACCGCAGAGTATCGCAACGGTCTTATCGGCTAGCGGCCCAAACTCACGTTCAATAACTTCAACAACGCGACTGCCTGCTGCCTCCATCAACGTCGCGTAAGGAATGCCGCAGCGTTCAACCGTCAGTCGGTCAAGTTCGCGCATCTGTTGAGCCGTGAAAATCTTCATCGTTCGTGCATTATCCCTTGACGCAAAAAGAGCGCAAACAACGGTTGAGATTGCCTGCGCTCTTGCTTCGATAAGTTCGTAGAACAAAATGCCATCTTGTTCTACGACGGTTGTTAGTCAGCTTTGGGTTCGGGTTTGAAGGTGATCTTCTTGTTTTCGTTCCAAAGCTCGGCCCACGTGAGCGTTGTCTTGCGATAAGCGGCTTCGCGTCCGAGGATGGCGGTGAAGGTGCTTTCGACGCCGTATTTGGTGTCATTGCGATATTTGTCTTCGCCTTCGCCTTTGCCCAGTACGCTCGCCACAAAGGTCGCCGCTTCTTGATCGTAATGCTTGTCGTCGTTGCCGCCCGTGTATTGATAAAGCGGCGCGGGGTTCGGTTCTTTGCGCGTCGGCACGCCTTCGATGCGCACGCCGCCCGTGCCGCCTTTGCCCGCCGACGTAGTGAACGTGCCTTTCGTGCCGCGAATGGTTTCAGAGACATCGCCGCGCACACCGTCAACCTGTACGCAGGAGTTTTGCGAGAGTACGCCGTTGCTGTATTCGTAAGTGATCGCAAAGTGATCGTGAATGTCTCCGAGTCCGTCGCGTTTGTCGAACACGCCGCTCGTGCCGTTGGCGCGCACGGGCGTCGAACCCATGAACCAGTTAATCACGTCAATGTTGTGAATGTTTTGCTCTACGATGTGATCGCCGCACAGCCATTTGAAAAAATACCAATGCTGCACTTCGTAATCCATCTGCGACTTCCAGTCGGCGCGTTTGCCGCGACGATCCGGCCAGATTTTGCCTTGATCCCAGGCGGAATGCGCCATCACGGCTGAACCCATGCCGCCTTCGTCAAACATCTTTTTCGCCGCGCGATAGGCTTTGGAATAATGGCGTTGCAAGCCGACGACGACGCTCAGGTTTTCCATCTTCGCTTTCTCGCCCGCTTCCATCACGATGTGGCAACCGGGTACGTCAACCGCCAGCGGTTTTTCAGCGAAGACATGCTTTTTCGCTGCGACTGCCGCTTTGAAATGTTCGGGACGAAAGCCCGGCGGCGTGGTCAACAACACGGCATCCACCTTTGAACCGATGACCGCTTTGTATGCGTCAATGCCGACGTGAACGCGGTTGGCTTCGACTTTGTGGCGCGCCGCCGCTTTGTCAGCCTGCGTTTGGAAGTAATCGCCGACCGAGACGATCTTTGCCATGCCGGTTACTTCCAGCAATTGGGCGTCGCGCGAACCTTGTCCGCCGTTGCCGACCCAGCCGATTTCAACCATCGAGTTCGCAGTGGTGCCGCGCAC
>JABFSD010000796.1 GCA_013140935.1 Acidobacteriota bacterium | reverse complement strand
TTGATACACCGCGCGGACTAAAGTCCACGCTACGTGCGCCGGCTGAAGCCCGCGCTACGTTTTCACCATTATGAAACAAACTGGACTCATCAAAACTTTCAAGGCTGGTCAATTAAACATAGCCGTTTACGCCACGCGCGTGCAGATGGGCGCGGCGGCAGGCGCAAGGTTGGCAGATGAAATTCGCAGTCTGATTCACGAACAAGGCCGCGCGACCGGAATGTTTGCCGCCGCGCCGTCGCAAAACGAAACGCTCGCGGCGTTGGTTGCCGAACCTGACATCGAATGGACGAGCGTCATCGCTTATCATTTGGACGAATATCTCGGCATTGATGATGACGCGCCGCAATCGTTTCGCCGTTATTTAATTGATCGTTTGGTGATGCGTGTGCCGCTGGCGGAATTTCACGTAATGCGCGGCGAAGCGGCGAATCCGGCAGCGGTCTGTCAGAACTACGCGCGACTGCTGGAATTCAAGCCGCCTGATTTCGCCGCGCTGGGCATCGGCGAGAACGGACACCTGGCGTTTATGGATCCATCGGTCTGTGATTTCAACGACCCGCAAGCGGTGAAAGTGGTCGAGCTTGAAGAAGCCTGTCGCCAGCAACAAGTGAATGATGGATGTTTCGCTACGTTGAATGACGTGCCGCGTCGTGCGTTGTCGGTGACGATTCCGACGATGATGCGTTGTAAGAACCTGGTACTAAGCGTGCCAGGGATACGCAAACAACAGGCGGTGAAACGTGTGCTGACGGGGCCAGTGACGACGGCGTGTCCGGCTTCGATTTTGCGGACGCACTCTGATGCGTGGCTCTATCTCGACGCTGAGTCTGCCGCGTCACTCAACTGAAATTTGGGTTCGGCGTCATAAACACCAACAGCGTCAGCCGCGCGTCGCTCGTGTTTTTTATGCCATGCACTGAACCGGCGGGCGCGAATACGATTTGCTGTTCGCCCAACTCAAGGAACTCTTCGTCAACCTGAAACGTGCCGCGCCCGGACAGCACGTAATAGATTTTGTCTTCGCCCGTGTGGGCGTGGGCTTTCTGTTCCTGACCGGGTTCGAAGCCATATACGTCACAAAAGAAATTGCGCGTCTCGAACAGATTGACCTTGCGCATTTTCTCCGCCGCAAAGCGCACCTGCGCCATTACGTCCTGGTGTTCCATTTCAGTTTCCTCTCAAGGTAATAGGGCGATGATGCGCACCGGCCCGCCCGTGCCGCCTTTGATCTTCATTGGCAGCGCAATGATCATAGCGCCCGTGGGCGGCACCCGTTCGAGGTGCGCGACGTTTTCGAGCGCGTAAACATTCGCGCCGTTCAGCACTTGATGCACGATGAAATCTTTGGTCGGCCCGTGGTCAATGCTCGGCGTATCAATGCCCACCGCATCAATTTTGCGCTGGCTCACCAGCCATTCTGCTGCTGCGCGCGAGAAGCCGGGGAAATGCAAGTTAGCCACGTCGCCCGCTTTGTCAGTGCCGAGATAACGTTTCTTATCCGGCCAGAACTGCCCCCAGCCCGTATGCGCCAACACCAGCGCGCCTTCAGGGATTTTGCCGTAATCTTTTTCCCACGCCATCAAATCGTCAGGCGTGACGCGATAGTCGGAGTCTTGTTCGCAAGCCTTGCGCACGTCCACCACGACCGCCGGAGCAATCAACCGTTGCAAGCTGAGTTCATCCATCGCGGCCTTGCCTTCGCCGAAATGAACCGGCGCGTCGAGATGCGTGCCGCCGTGTTCGCTCGCGGCATAGCGCGCAGCGGTATACCAATAGCCGCCCGCCGATTTGCCCCACGCTTCTTTTTCCCACGTGAACGGTTTCGCCGTCGGCCAATAAATCGTGGACTCGTCAAAGCTGTAAGTCAGATCAACTGCCTTCGCTTCGTTGATCGGGAGCGGCTCGCTCACAGGTTTCGGCGAAGCATTATTGGCGATTTCGCCGGGTGCTTTGTCGGGCGCGATGGATTTGCGGTTAAACACGAACAGCACTACGGCGGCGACGATCAGCGCGGCGACCAGCGCCAGCAACAATTTGTGCATAAAACCTCCTTCATCTTTGCGAAACGGCTACGCCACGATACATCTCGGCTAATACGCGCGGCGCGTCGGGCATGACGAAACGTTCAAGTTCGGCAATTTCAAAACCTGCTTGTCGGATCAGCGCATCCATCGGACGATTCATATTGCAACCCGCACCTACGATCTTTTGCAACGGATTGAAACGATCCTGCCGCGCGGCCACTCGTGCGTCGTCGCTGCGCCCGTGTTCGAAAAAAAGAAATTGCCCGTCAGATTTCAGCACACGTCGCATTTCAGCAAGCGCCGCCATCACGTCCCCAATCGAACACAACGTCAGCGTCGTCACTACGGTGTCAAACGCGCCATCCGCAAAAGGCAAACGGCCTTGTGCATCAAGTTGTTTTTGTTCGACCGGCAACGGCGACGCAGCGATGCGTGCGGCGACTTTGCGACGCAGCATGTTTTCGGAATCAATCGCTACGAGTCGCGTCACCGTGTTTGGATAATGCGGCAAGTTGCGTCCTGTGCCGAAACCGATTTCGAGCGTGACGCCGCGTGCGCCAGCCAAAGCTACGCGACGATATTCGCTGATTTGCGGTTGCCCCATCAGGTAATCCAGCAGGTGCGGAAAAATGTATTTCGCGTAAAGTCCCATAGGGTGTATCACCGACCCAAGGCTATAGTAAGATGCCAATGTAACAAACCTTTTTACGGAGGAGTAACGATGGAACTCACAATTACTTTACCCGCTGAGTTTGGCTTGCAACTGCGAACGGCCGCTGCTCGTGCGGGACGCGCTATCGAAGATTATGTCGTAGACGCTGTTAAAATTGCGCTGCTCACACCTTCGCTTGATGAACTACTCGCTCCGGTGCGAGCAGAATTCGCCGCGAGTGGAATGACCGAAGATGAATACGATCAGTTGATCGAGGCAGAGCGACAAGCCATTTGGGATGAAAAGCACGGAAAGAAAAACTGATGCCCGCAGAAGAACTCGCCCTTCCCAAAGTTGTCTTCGACTGCAATGTTTTCTTGCAGGCATTGGTCAATCCGCACGGGCCAGCGGGGCGTTGCAAACAACTGGTTGATCGCAGCGAGCTTGAACTTTACGTGTCTGAAGAGGTGTTGCGTGAGGTGACAGAGGTGTTAAGCCGCCCTTCGCACAAGAGGCTGATGCCGACCTTAACGCTCGAATTAGTCGAGGCTTTTCTGGCCGACGTGCAGCTCAAAGCCATCTGCCTGAAAAACGTTCCTGAAGAATATCGTTTTGAACGTGACCCGAAGGATGCCTGTTATCTGAATCTGGCAATCGTCGCCAATGCCCGTTTCATCGTAAGCCGCGATAATGATTTGCTCGATCTGATGAAACCCACTACCGAAACGGCAAGCGCATTTCAGCAACGTTACCCCTTCCTCAAAATCATCACACCGCTTGATTTGCTCCTCATCGTCGAGACCAAGTAGAAAACCTGCCGCCCGCTTGTGCCTAACCTGCCTCGATATTGTAGGATTCGCCTTCTTCCGTCACCTGAATACCTTCACTAAAAAATCCTGTTTTCTCGAAAGGCAATTATGCGACCTGATGAAGTCACCAAAGTGATCCACGCCGAATTCGGCACCAACGCCAGTTATGTCGAAGACCTGCTGCGCCAATATCAAATCAATCCGCGTTCAGTCGGCGACGAGTGGGAAAGTTTTTTCAGCGAATTGATGAACGGTCACGCCAGCGCCCCCATTCATCAAAACGGCGCAGCCGTGGCTGCCGCGCCTGCGCCCGCTCCTGTCACCACCGCACAAGTCACGGTAACTCCCATCGCGCCTGCTACTCCCATTAACGATCACGCCGAACGCCTGCCGATTCGCGGCGTCGCGCTCAAGATCGTAGAAAACATGGACGCGAGTCTCAGCGTCCCGACAGCGACTTCGGTCAGGCAAGTGCAAATCAAATTGCTCGATGAAAATCGCCAGTTCGTCAATCGCTTTATGGCGGCGCAGGGACGCGGTAAGACTTCTTATACGCATTTCATCGCATGGGCGATGGTGAAGGCGTTGCAAAAATATCCGCAGATGAACGACGGCTTTGAATCGGTTGGCGGCGTAGCCCATCGCCTCAAAAACGCCGACGTAAATCTCGGCCTCGCCGTAGACGTGCAAAAGAAAGACGGCTCGCGTTCGTTGCTCGTGCCCAACGTCAAAGGCGCGAACACGATGACCTTCCTCGAATTTTATAAAGCCTATCAACGCATCGTCGCCGCCGCGCGCGATAACAAACTCACCGTCGAAGATTTCAGAGGCACGACGATTTCGCTGACCAATCCGGGCACGTTGGGCACGTCGGCTTCGAGTCCGCGCTTGATGGCGGGGCAAGGCGCGATCATCGCTACGGGTTCGATTGATTATCCGCCGGAATATTCCGCGATGACCGACACGGCGCTTTCGCAACTCGGCATCAGCAAAGTGATGACGCTCACTTCGACCTACGATCACCGCATCATTCAAGGCGCAGAGTCAGGTTCGTTTCTCGCTTACATTCACGAACTGCTGATGGGGCAGCACAATTTTTATGACGAGTTGTTTGCGGATCTCGGCATCACTTATAAGCCCTTGCGCTGGTCGAAAGATTACAACCCCATCTTGCTGGGCGTAGACCGCGAACGCGAGATGGTCAAAAAGCAGGCGCGCGTATTCGAGTTCATCAACGCCTATCGCGTGCGCGGCCATCTCATCGCCGACATTGATCCGCTGAACATGATTTCGATGCACGCGCATCCCGAACTCGAAGCCGAGACTTACGGCCTTACGATTTGGGATTTGGATCGCCGCTTTTTCACGGGCGGTTTGGGCGGCGTAGAGGAAGCCAGCTTCCGCGACATCTGGGGCATGTTGATTAAGTACTATTGCTCGACGGTCGGCGTCGAAAGCCGCCACATCATCAGCAAGGAAGAAAAACAATGGATTCGTGAGCGCGTCGAACGCGACCCCGAACCGATCTCAGCCAAAGAAAAGAAACACATGCTGCGCTGGCTCATCGCGGCGGAACAGTTCGAGAAGTTTTTGCATACGAAATTTTTAGGGCAAAAACGTTTCTCGATTGAAGGCTGCGAAACTACGTTGCCGATGCTCGAACAGATCGTACACGGCGCGGCTGAACGCGGCATGGATGAAATCGTCTTGGGCATGGCCCATCGCGGACGTTTGACCGTTCTCGCTAATCTCATTGGCAATTACAGCGAACGGCTCTTCACGATTTTTGAAGGCTCGGTGCATCCGGCTTTTCCGGCTGACAGCGGCGACGTGAAATATCATCAAGGTGCCATCTCTGACCGCGAGATTGGCGGCAAGAAGGTCAAGCTCACGCTTGCACCCAACCCCAGCCATCTTGAAGCGGTCAACCCCGTCGTCGAAGGCATGGTGCGCGCCAAGCAGGATGAATTTCTTGCGACACTGGGCCGCGACGAAGCACGCGGACGCATCTTGCCCGTGTTGTTGCATGGCGACGCCGCCGTCATCGGGCAAGGCGTAGTGATGGAAACCCTCAACCTCGCCGACCTCAAGGGCTATCGCACGGGCGGCACGATTCACATCATCATCAACAATCAGATTGGTTTTACGACTTCGCCCGAAGCCAGCCGCTCTTCAATGTATTCGTCCGACGTAGCCAAAATGACGCAACTGCCCATCTTCCACGTCAATTGCGACGACGTAGAGGCTGCGCACCGCACCATCGAAATCGCTTTAGACTGGCGGCAAAAATTCCGCAAAGACATCGTGATTGATTTGATCGGCTTCCGCCGCCACGGCCACAACGAAGGCGACGAGCCGAGTTATACGCAACCATTGATGTACCAGCGCGTAAAAGAACATCCCGGCGTGCGTGAGTTGTATTCGCGCCAACTCATCCGCGAAGGCGTCCTGACCGCCGAAGAAGTTCAGCAACTGATTGACGAACGCTGGCGGCGTTATGAAAACGCGCTGCTCGGCGCCAAAGAAATCGTGGCGAATACGAAAGAGCGCGTGACTGTGTTGCCCGAACCACCCGCCGATGACGATGGTTCAACCATTCTCGAAACCGGCGTCTCGGCGGAAGCCATCGCGCAAATCTCGCAAACCCTGAGCGTCGTTCCGGCGAATTTCACGTTGAATCCGAAAATGGTTTCGCAAATGTCGCGCCGCGCCAAGATGGGCAGCGGCGAAACGCCGATTGATTGGGGCTTCGGCGAAAGCCTCGCGTTCGGTTCGTTGCTATCAGAAGGCACGACCGTGCGCCTCTCTGGCGAAGACGTAGGCCGCGGCACGTTCAGCCAACGCCACGCGATATGTACGACACGAAAACCGGCGAGCCGTGGATTCCGCTCGAAGCGCTCATGCAAAACGGCGCGCGGCTTGATGTGTTTGACAGTTCGCTCTCAGAGTTCGGCGTGCTGGGTTATGAGTATGGTTA
>JABFSD010000932.1 GCA_013140935.1 Acidobacteriota bacterium | reverse complement strand
TGGCGGCGGTGACGCCATTCGGTGAATTAGCTACGGAAGTATTTACCGCAACGACTGGCGTAGGCGTGACGACCGATGACCTCACGCGCGAACTGCAACAGATGTGGTTGCAAGTCCCTCATCAATCAATTCGCGCTGGCGGCGTAGGCATCACCGGCGTAGTTCGCCAGCAAAGCTTAACGGCGTCTGACTTCTTGCCGCGTTTAGTTGCGCACGATTTGCCCGCCCTATTCAGCGCAGCTTTAGGAAACATTCCCGTTAAAATCGAAAATGATGCGCGCTGTTTTTTATTGGCCGAAGCGCGCTTCGGCGCGGGACGCGGCGCGCGTAACGCCTGCGGCATTACGTTAGGCACGGGCGCGGGCGGAGCCGTGATGGTCAACGGGGAACTCATCACCGGCGCGAATGCTGAAGCCGGTGAAGTCTGGCGCATCCCTTGTCGTGACAGCTTTCTGGAATACTTCGTTTCGGGCGCAGGCCTGGTGCGCGGCTATCAAGCAGCGGGTGGCAATGCGGATGAAACCATCACTGCCGCTGACATAGCGGTTCGCGCTCGTGCTGGCGAACGCGCCGCGTTGCAGGCGTGGGAAAGTTACGGCAACGATGTTTACGCGCTGTGCGAAACGATGATCGCGTTGCTCGAACCCGAAGTTATTATTCTCGGCGGTTCGATGGCGCAGGCGCACGATTTGTTCGGCGCGCAGTTCAAAGAAAAACTCGCCGGACGTGCTTCGCGCATTGCGCTGGCGGAACTCGATGCCGCAGCCGGGTTGATCGGCGCGGCGGCTTTGCATTTCGGATGATTCGCCTTGTTCAAGATTACGCTGCCTGATCCTTCTCTGATTCTCTTGCTCGGCGCGTCGGGCGCGGGCAAAAGCACTTTCGCGCGCCGTCACTTTCAAGCGACCGAAATCATTTCCTCCGATCATTGCCGCGCGTTGATTTGCGACGACGAAAACAATCAAGCCGTCAATGCCGAAGCCTTCGCGCTGTTACATCATCTGACGCAACTGCGCTTGCAATGGAACAAACTCACGGTGATTGACGCGACGAACTTACAAACCGCTGCGCGTGAGCCTTTATTGAAAATCGCACAAGAGGCTGACATCTCTTGTGTCGCCCTCGTCCTCAACATCTCAACCGTGCGCTGTGTCGAACGAAATCGCAACCGCATTCATCGCGTCGTGCCCGATGAAGTGATCGAACAACATCAACGCGAGTTGCTTGAAGCCCGCGCGCGCTTGCCGCACGAAGGTTACGCCGCGCTCTATGAATTGAGTGAAACGGAAATCGCTGAAACTCGCGTCGAACGTATCTTTCCTCTCAAATCGTAATAGGCTGAAAAAGATATTTGCACTGAAGCAAAATTTATCTGGAAGTTCTTTCGGATTGGCAATGTTATTTATCTGCCTAGCAAAGAAACTAGCTAGGGGCCAGGGCGGGCTGCGTGGAGCTACGGCACCAGGCTCGTGCGGCTCGCCTACTTATTGAAGTTCCTCGTTAGAGTCGTTTTCTGCGTCCTCACGACCACTAACAAAAACTGAAGTCCGTCTATTCTTTTGTCTCGAAACACCGGCGGTATTCTGCCGTGGCGCGGCGTAACTCCAACCACTGGGCAAACAGATTTGGGGTTTGCAACCAAACGGTGAGCCACTGTGCGATTTCTGCTTGTTCGAGACGGCGATGGGCATCGTTGCGATGGTCGTGGGCGGCCTTGGTTGTTTCATTGATTCCTTGCTGTGCGGTTTGGCGCGCATAACGTACGCCGGTTTTGTCGTGGCGTTGCGCAAAGCGCCGATAATGTTGATCGAGTTGAGAAAGAGAATGTTCGGCGTCTTCCAACGTTGCCCAACCCGGCAAGCCGCTGAACAGGTTTTCGTAACGCTCGCGCACGGTCGCCATGCGAAAGATTTGCTCAAAACGCACGGGTAAATCTTCGCTGACCAGAATGCGGGCGATTTCACCAGGTTCCATAGCTCCGCCTTCCCCGAACTCGGCGATGAGAGCCTGATTGATGATGGCAATTTCGCGGGCGGTTACGTCACCCATCGCTTCGCGGTCGTAAATATCCAAGACCATTGCCCGTTTATCTTTTCGTTTCATTCGGTTTCCTCGTGGGAAATATGGCACACAGCGGCGCGAGCCTGCGGCTCGTGGATTTATCCGATGTGCCTTCACCGCGCGAGGCGTGAAGTGCCCAGCGTCCCGTCGGTCGGTGCAGGTGTATCGGAGTGTCGTTGGTAGCGCACTCGGAATGGATGACTGACGTTACGCTGGGCGCTTGACGCCTCGCATCCCCCACTTGAGTTAGCCCCCCCAACACAAAAGGCAAAAGGATGTAGCCAGTGTAGCTCTCCTTTTGCCTTTTGCCTTTGTTTGGCGATTGGGTTCAAGCCGCCGCTTAAATCGCAGCGGAGTTTTGTTGATTGGCGCGCTTGACGCTCTCGATGAAAATCTCATTAAGCGAAGGCGCGACCAGTTCAAAGCGGGTGAGCCGCACCTCGGCATTGACTAAATCTTTGAGCAGGGCTTGCGGGTCGGCTCCGTTTTGCAAAGTCACTTCGACGTGATCGCGCAACGCGGTGACCTCCTGCACCAGCGGATGTTCTTTAAGTTGGCCGTTGAGGTTTTCGCCGTCAATGGCGATGGCACGCCAACCGAAGCTGCGTTTGACCTCGCGCAGCGGGCCGCTGAGGACTTTGCGTCCGCGATTGATGAGCGCGATTTCGTCGCATAACTCTTCGGCCTGCTCCATCAAGTGCGTAGAGAAGATGATTGTCTTCTGTTTGCGCTTGAGTTCATGCACGATCTCTTTCAGCAGGTTGGCGTTGATCGGGTCGAGGCCGGAAAACGGTTCGTCGAGAATCACGAGCTCCGGGTCGTGCAGGATGGTCGAGACGAATTGAATTTTTTGCTGCATGCCTTTGGAAAGCTCTTCCCAGCGTTTATTTTTCCATTCGGTCATGCTGACGCGCTCGAGCCAGGCATCAATGCGTTTGGCGGCTTCGGCACGCGCAAGGCCTTTGAGTTCGGCGAAGAAGAGCAGTTGTTCGCCAATCTTCATCTTTTTATAAAGGCCGCGATCTTCGGGCAGATAGCCGACGCGCTCCTGAATTTTGGCAGCGTTGCTGGGCGTAACCGTTTCGCCGAACAGTTTGATCTCGCCACTGTCGGGCATCGTGATGTTGACGATCATACGAATCGTCGAAGACTTGCCCGCGCCGTTCGGCCCCAATAAGCCGAAGATGCTGCCCGGTCGTACTTCAAGTGAAAGATCGTGGACGGCGGTGAAATCGCCGTAACTTTTGCGGGCGTGGCTGACAGAAACCGTATTGGTCATAAATTAGAAGTTGTAACGAATGGTAGCGCCGCGCACTTCAGGTTGCTGAATTGCGCAGTAACGATGGGTTAGGGTAGCGGGCGAGCAAGGCGACGTTATTGCGTGCGATTCACACTCCCCCGAATTTTCCTGATTAGTGATAGGTTATTTGCAGGATGCGACCAGCGGAAGCCCACTGAACGACCAAAAGTTTCATACTGAAAGGCCGTATGGTTTGAATCCGCGAGCGAGCGACATCCTACTATCGGTGTGGGCTTCGCTCAAGAACGAATTACCTGAAACGCGCCAATGATTTGCTCCGATGTAGTTGAGTCGTTGGTTTGCTTCTCCGGGGCGGATGGCTATAATCGCGCGCGCCTAAAAAGTTTCCACGGACTGTCAGGCGGAAATTCCCTAAACCGGGTCGGTATCTTTCGGTATCTTAAAGCTCATCCCCCCACAATTCGGGCATTCTTGTTATAAAACAGTCGGCGTCTCTCACACTGCAACATTCGGTGTGCAAACGTTTGTCAGGCGCGCTGTTGGGAATTTGGAGCGCAATCCGGTGCGGGCTTCTTCTGCCAGAGTTATTCAGGCAATACCCCCTATTCGCTAACGGATTTATTGATGCCTTGAGAGCCAGCGAACGGCTTGGGGCGACTTTTGGAGCATACCCTTATGGCTAATTTTAGACTTCGCACTCCTATCGAATATCTGGAATTGCTGTGGCGCAAGCGTTATTACTTGCTCGTGCCCTTCATCATCGTGGCGGCGGCTTCCGCTTATGCGGTTTACAAGCTGCCGAACATGTATGAATCGCAGTCCATGATTATCGTTGACCCGCCGAAGGTTTCGTCGAATTACGTGCAACCGGTCAATTCGATAGATGTCAATTCGCGGCTGACGATGATTCGCAAGCTGGTGACGAGCCGCACGGAATTACAGCGCCTCTTCGAACGTTTCGATCTTTATCCGCAAATGCGCGAACGCAGTGCGCCGATGGAAGAAACCGTCAATGAAATGCTCAAACATATTGACGTGAAACAAACCGCAGCGTCGCAAACCATCAATAACTTCACGGTGCATTATCGCCACCCTGATCCGGTCAAAGCCCGCGACGTGGCGCAGGAACTCACGACGCGCATCATCAACGCTAACTCCGATGCTGAAATTGGGCGCGTATATGCAACGCTTGACCAGATCGAAGAGCGCGTAAAAAACGTCCGCACCGAATTGGAAACCATCGAAGCCAAACGCGCCGAATACTTGTTGCAACACCCTGAAGTGATGGAAGGGCAGGATCAAAGTCTGGCCAACCAACTCAATAGCTTGAGCATGTTGCGCCAATCGCAACAGACTTCGATTGATTCGCTGCGCAATCAGACCGCCACCAATGAACAACTGGTGGCCACGATGAAAACGCAAGCCGACACCGCGCCAGAAATTGAAACTTCTGCTTCGGTCAGCATTATCATCGGCCAGTTGCGCACCAAACGCGCCGAACTGGAAGGTGAGTTACAGAAGATGCTGGCGGAATACACCGAGAAAGCGCCTGAGGTGAAAGCCCTGCGCGCGCAAATTGACAGCATCAACCGCGAACTGGATGACGTAAACAAAAAGGACGAGATCACGAAACAAGCCAAGCGTTCCCAACGAAGCGGCGTTTCTTTGCCGGCCCAACAACTGGAATTGAAAATTGCCGCAGACAAACGCGACCTCGAACAAAAACAAAAAGACCTTGAAACCTTGAATGGGCAAATCAACGAATTGCGTGGCAAGCTGGGCGGTTTGCCCATTAAAGCGATTGAAGGACTGAAAATTGAGCGGGATTACCGCACGCTGCAAGGGCGTTACGACGAATTGCTCAAACAGCAGGACGCGGCGAAATTCAGCGCCAAAATCATCAATGATTTCAGCGGCGAAACTTTCCGGTTGATTGATCCGGCGAGTTTGCCGGAGCAACCCGTTTCGCCTAAGCGTGGCATTCTGTATCCGCTGTCGTTGTTGATGTCGCTGCTCGTCGGGGTGTTGGCGGCGGCGGCTTCGGCCAGCCGCGAACTATTGACGATTCGGGATGCGCGTGACATCGCGCATTATGCGCACTTGCCGTTGCTCGTAACCGTACCGCGTTTGGTGACGCAAAAAGAACGGCAGTTAGTGCCCTTCGTCAACGCGGCCAAACTGATCGGCGCGATTTTCCTGATTGGTTTAGCTACGCCGTTGCTCTATCAACTCATCAAGATTTCGGGCTTGTTGAACGTATTCACCCAGGCAGCTTTCTAAAGTTGCCACTTGCCTCACACGCAATATGTATTTGCAGTTTTACGGACTTCAAGACATCCCCTTTAGCCTGACGCCGGATCCGCGGTTCCTCTATTTCACTGCCAGCCACAAGGAAGTGATGGCGAACCTGCATTACGGCATTCAACACGGCAAAGGGCTGATCGTCGTGACCGGCGAAGTGGGCACGGGCAAGACGACGATGTTGCGCGCGATGCTTTCGCGGCTGGATCGCAGCGTGCTGACGGCGAATATCTTCAATCCCGGGTTATCGGTGCCGGAGTTTTATGAACACGTCGCCGCCGATTTCGGTTTGGGGGCTTACAATTCCAAGTCGGATTTGCTGATGAAATTGGGACGCACCTTGATGATGCGCCATTCGCGCGGCTTGCGCACCGTGCTGATTCTAGACGAAGCGCACGGCCTGAGCCGCGAGTTGATGGAAGAAGTCAGACTGTTGCTGAACTTTGAAACCTATACGGAAAAGCAATTGCAAATCCTGTTGGTAGGCCAGCCGGAATTGCGCGTCGGGTTGAATCGCCCGGAGATGCGCCAACTCAAACAGCGCATCAGCCTGCGGTGCGAAATCAAGCCGCTCAAAGCGGATGAAGTTTCGGCTTACATTCGCACGCGGCTGAAAGTGGCAGGCGCGTCGCGGTTGGATTTATTCACGGCGAACGCCATCGCCCTGATTTATCGCGCTTCCGAAGGCATTCCGCGCCTCATCAACAATCTGTGCGACAACGCCTTGCTGACGGGTTACGCGATGAACGCGCGGCTGATCACTTCGCAGATCATCGCCGAAGTCGCCGAGTCGCTCGACCTGTTGCAACCGATGATCGAAGACGATCCGCGCGACGTGATGGCGGGGAACTTACCCGCCGCGCCTATTT
>JABFSD010000688.1 GCA_013140935.1 Acidobacteriota bacterium | reverse complement strand
CTGTTGGGCCGTGGGCAGAATATCTTTCGGTCTTAAAGAAATAACCATTATGAGAATCCCGAAAAGCTCCCGTTGGTTGGCGATGTTTGCGCTGTTGCTGCTGGCGAAGGCTGTCAATGCACAAGCTCCCGCGAACCGTTTCGAGAAACAAGTGCAAACCTATGAAACCGCCGACAAAATCACGCCGCCGCCGAAGAACGCGATTCTGCTGGTCGGCGATTCGCAGTTCTTTCGCTGGCAGACACTCGCCGAAGACTTGCCCGATTTCACGATCATCAATCGCGGCATTGATTCGTTTCAGTTCTCAGACATCCTGCATTTTTATGATCGGCTGGTGACGCCTTATAAACCGCGCATGATTGTGTTGCACGTCGGCGGCAACGACGTACACAACGGCAAAACTGCCGAACAAGTGTTGGCGGATTTCAAAACGTTTGTCGCAAAGGTGCGCGCGAAGCAACCGAAAGTTCTGATTGCTTTTTCGAGCCTCACGCCCGGCCCCGGTCGCTGGGACGAGGCCGACCAACGCAAGCAAACGAACAAGCTGTTGAAGGATTACATCGCTACGCAAAAGTATCTGCGCTTCATTGATCTGTGGGATGCGATGCTGACGAAAGCAGGCCAGCCACGCGAAGACTTGTGGGTCGCCGACCGCATTCATCCTAATCACGACGGCTATCTGGTGCGCGTGAAAATCATGCGTCCGCTGCTGGGCAAGCCTGATAAGAAGACCAGGTAAATCCGATTCTTCAAAATAATTGCGAGTTGAGCGCCGCCATAATGCGCGCGTTGGTATAAGTGCCGCCGTGCAACACACTGAAAAAAGCCGCGACGAATTCCTCCGGTGTGAAATCGTCTAGCAGAAAACCTTTCGCGCCTAACGTCCAAGCATAAGGTACGTCGTCGTCGAGGGTTTTTACGCCGATCATCAGCGCAGGCATTGGTGGGGTTTGATGTTTGAGGTGCGTCAACAGTGGAACCCAGCTTTGCTGCGGCAACGCCAGATCAATTATGGCGAGCTTCCATGGATGTGATGACAACAAGTGCAGGGCTTGCTCGGCATCGGCAGCCACGCCGATCACGACTTGCTTGAGTTCGCGTTCGATGATTTCACGCATCTGACATCGTATCGGTTCGCGTTCGCTGACGATTAAGATATTGGGCATAACATTGCATTCCGCAGTAAAGAAGCTTCTCGTTCAGTACGCTTGCAGGATATGGATATCACCGGCTGTGGGGTATCAGTGAACGGATGTTTGTGGTGTAGGGATTTGGCTTACAAAGCGAAAAAGCAATCAGGGAGCAACGAACGGCGGCGGGCTACGTAGGTAAAGTATGATGATGACGTAGTTGTGGGGTGGGGGGGCATCTCATACTGCCAGGACATACGCCCCCCACACGCTCAGTCGTTAGCTCCCTGACGGTCTCGTCGCGCGCGGTTTCAGTAGCTTGGGTGAAACCGTTACGCGACGAAACAATTCAAGAAACGAAATCAAAGATCGCAAAAGGATCAACTCGGGAACTTGAAATAAGTTGCCCCACTCAGCAAAGCGCGTACGGCGACGAGCAACTCGTCCGGCGCATGCTCTTTCATCAAGTATCCGGCAGCGCCCAGTTGTCGCGCATACGGAGCCGACTCTTCCGCCGATTGCATACTTAGAATCAGCACCGGCACGTCCGCAAAATCGCGGCGGATTACGCGCAAGACTTCCAGCCCGGATTGATCGGGCAAAGATATATCCAGCACGACCGCGTGCCATGAATGCGTTGGCAACAACCGCAAGGCTTCTGCCGCCGTGGCGGCTTCGCCTGCTACTTTTAAGTCAGGCTCATGTTCCAGCACTTGCCTGATGAGACCGCGCACTACGGCGTGGTCGTCCACAATCAAAATATCCGCCATAACTTCTCGCACCACAGGAAAATTAAGCGAACGAGTGCTGTGCTTGCACGGCTCGTTCATCACCTCAAAACGCAGTCATCTTAGCGAGGCGCTGCCGCGCGCGGTATCAGTGGATGGATATTTAGTTTGTAGGAATTTGCCTTACAGACCCTCAAGTCGTGAGGTTGTGTTTGATGGCGTAATGCGTGAGTTCGGCGTTGTTGTTCATTCGCATTTTTTCCAGCAGCCGCGCGCGATAGGTGCTGATGGTTTTGGGACTAAGCGCAATGGCTTCGGCAATCTCTGACAACGTTTGGCCCGAAGCGATCATACACAACACCTGATATTCGCGGTCTGAAAGCAATTCGTGGGGCGGCAGGTCGGCGTCTTCGTCGAGCGCCATGATCAGACGGTCGGCGACGGCTTCGCTGATGTATTTGCCGCCGCGCAACACCTTGCGAATGGCTTTGACCAGTTCGTCGGGCGCGCTGTCTTTGTTGAGATAACCCGCCGCGCCGGCCTTGATCGCCCGCACCGCGTATTGGTCTTCTGGGTAAACGCTGAGAATGAGTACGGGCAATTTCGGGCATTCGCGTTTCACGTCGCGCAACACTTCGACGCCGCTGCGACCGGGCAGGCCGATGTCGAGCACCAGCACGTCCCACGAACCTTTGCGGATGAGTTCCAACACTTCCGCGCCGGATTGCGCTTCGCCCGCGACTTCGAGGTCTGGCTCATTGCTGAGTATCTGACGCAAGCCGCTGCGCACGATGGCGTGATCGTCTGCGATAATAATTTTTGCCATGGCTAATTCTGTCTCGTGAGCTTCATTGTGAGCGTAAGGGAATTCGCACTGTCACCAGTGTGCCGCGCGGTTCGCCCGCCGCAATGGTAAATGATCCGTTGAACATTTCGGCGCGTTCGCGCATGCCCAGCAAACCCAGCGAACGCACGTTCACCAATTCGTCTACCGTAATGCCGCGTCCGTCATCGTGAATATGCAAGACCAGTGCATCGTCTTGCCGAAACAGTTGCGCGTCAACGCTGGCGGCCTCGGCGTGGCGCGTAACGTTGGTGAGCGCTTCCTGAAAGATGCGAAAAAACGCCGTCGCGCGGTCGCGTTCGAGCGCTTCGATTTCGGCCTCTTTGGGTTTGACGCTCAAGCGACAGGCGACGCCGGTGCGTTGCGCGAATTCCTGTGCCTGCCATTCGAGCGCCGCCACCAAACCGAAATCATCGAGAATGCCCGGACGCAACGAAGTCGCTACGCGCCGAATTTGTCCGATGGCGGCGCTCGACATTTCGAGCATCTCGCCGACTTTGGCGCGCGCGTCAATCTGTTCGGGCGTGAGCTGGCTTTCGAGCCATTTCAGCAGGAACTTCAACCCGGTCATGGATTGCCCTAGATCGTCGTGAATGTTGCGGGCAATCTCTGCGCGTTCGGCTTCGCGGGCGTTTTGCAAGCGTGCGGCCAGTTGGCGCAACTGAGTACGCGAAGCCTGCAAGGCTTGTTCAGCTTGTTTACGTTCGGTGACATCCAGGCCGACGCCGATGACGTGCGCCGCCTGTCCTTTCGCGTCATATCTCATCCGCCCCAGATTGGATTGCCAGCGCAAACTGCCGTCTTCGTGAAAGTAGCGAAAATCAATTTGATAAACCGGATTGCCTTTCAACCCACGCCTGAAAGCGCGCCTTACGCTGGCCGCGTCATCGGGGTGGACGCGCGCAAAGAAAAATTCGTTCGTGCCGTCATACGTGCCGGGCGTGAGGCCGTAAAGCGCTTCGTATTCCGGCGACCATTCACCGCGCTGTTGCACTACGTCAAACAGCCACGTACCCATGCCGGCTGCTTGCAACGAAAGCCGCAATCGTTCTTCGCGGTCGCGCAACGCGGTTTCGGCGAGTTTACGTTCGGTGATGTCCATGCCGACCCCAATCACGCGCTTGGCTTTACCCGTTTCGTTGAACAGCAACTGCCCCAGACTGGTATGCCACCGATAGCTGCCATCGGGCATAACGCGGCGATACTCGACGATGCGCGGCGGCTCGCCGCTCAGCGCGTGGGTAAAAGCCTGCTTAATCACCGGCACGTCGTCAGGATGAATCAGCTTGAAAAACGTTTCGGGCTGGCCGTCGAAATCTTCCACCGCCAGATCGAATAACGCTGCGTATTCCGACGTCCAATAAGCGCGCCATTCAGTGATGTTGACTTCCCACGTTCCCAAGCCTCCAGCTTGCATGGCGAGACGCAAGTGTTCTTCGCGGTCGCGCAAGGCGGCTTCGGCGCGTTTGCGTTCGGTGATGTCCTGGCCGACACCGATCATCCGCGTCGCCTGGCCTTGCTCATCGTACAGAGTCCTGCCCAAACTGCTCTGCCAGCGTTCGCTGCCGTCCGGCAGGATCACGCGAAATTCCGCTGCGTAATGCGGGTCGCCCGCCAGTCCGCGTTGAAAGGCTTCGTTGACGATGTGGCGGTCGTCAGGGTGCAGCAGGCTGAGAAACATTTCGTTTGTGCCGTCGAAATCTGCTGGCTGCAAACCGAAAAGTGCGGCGTATTCCGGCGTCCAAATGCCGCACGCTTGTGCAATGTCGTATTCCCATGCGCCCAATCCGGCGGCCTGCATCGTGAGGCGCAAGCGTTCTTCGCGGTCTTGCAAAGCCTTTTCGGCGCGTTTGCGTTCGCTGATGTCCTGCACGATGAACAGCACGCAACGCTCGCCGTTGAGGACGATGATTTGCGCTGAAATCAAACCGGTCATGTCTCTGACGCTAGACGGATGCAGGGCGAGTTCCAACCCATGGATCGAACCTTTCGTGCGCAACAGTTCATAGACTTTTTCACGATCAGCGGGTTCGCGCCAGACCGGTAATTCGGCGCCGGTGCGACCCATCACGTCTTCGCGTTTCATCTGCACTTCGCGCAGCCATTTCTCGTTTACGTCTAAATGCACGCCGTCAGACAACCGCACGATGCTCATCGCGCAGGGATTGGATTGAAACGCCGTTGCAAATCTTTCTTCCGACAGGCGCAATTCCGTTTCAGTCTGCAAGCGCGTCGTGATGTCCTGATGCGACCACAACACGCAAGGGCGTCCGGCGAGTTCAAAGAGTTCCGCCGCACCCAGAATCGCGCGGGGCAGACCGTCTTTGAAACGGATCGTCGTCTCATAACTGCGAATCGTGCCGTCGCGCCGCAAGCGGTCATAAACCAGCTTGGCTTCTTCGTCAGAAAAGCCGAGGTTGAATACTGCGGGAGTTGAGGCGACCAATTCGGCGCGCGTATATCCGCTGAGGCGTTCGAAGCTCTCGTTGACTTCGATGAAGGTACGGGTTTCAAGATGGGTCAGGCTCAACGGCACCGGATTCGAGAAAAAAGCCTTGCCTAACCATTCCTGTGATTGATGCAACTTAATGGTTAGTTCATTGACCTGTCGCATCAATTCATCACGTTGCGCTTCACCGTCTGTGACTGGCATTAGCTGTCGCGCCAGCCAGCACGCCGCACCGATCAACAACGCGACTGACAATGCCGCCGACCAGACGATGAACAGCAAAGACCGTTGGAACCAGCCATAGACGAGCGGCACGGCCAGTCCCAGCATCAATCCTGCATAACAGAAAAGATAGCCTGACAGCCGTACCCGCAGACTTTCGTATTGAGCGCTATTCATCATTACCGCTCCTAAACTTTTGATGGACTAATAGAATTTGTTGGCGCGAGGCGTGATCTTCTGCCAATCGGCGGGGCAGGGCAAGAGGCGAGTTAGGCACTGGAAATGTCTGCGATTCTTTTCACATCGCTCATCTCTCCCTGCTTGATTCAGCGTTCTTCCTAGGTATGAGCAACTGCTTGGCAAAAGGGAAAGGGCGTTGCACCACCCTTAGTGTATGGTGGAACAGGTTACGAACCTGTTCAATCATTGTTGATTTTTATGCTTTCGGAAAACCCGGGCTGGCTTTTACTTCTTCGATTTGCAGGTTGTGTCTCAGGTTATGCAGCGCCGTGAAAACCAGCCATTGATAAGCGCTCAACGTGCCGAACGTCGGCTCTGGATGATCCTGTGTATGTGCGTGAACCTCGGCTTTGGTGTTGGCGATGAGCTTGCGCGTCGCAGCGCGATTGGCTTTGAATTGCGCCATCACTTCGGCGCGCGTCAGCTTGCCCGAAGGCACAAGCATTTCGTTTGCTTGCGCTTTGACCTCCCGATTGAGCATACGGCGTTCGATGATGGCGGTTTTGCCTTTAGTCTTTTCCGCCCACGCCGCATTGACCGGCTCGGTCAGCATTTTTTCAACCGAACCGATGAGCAGCCCTTCGGTTTTGGCGATGTGTTCGAGTATTTCACCAACCGACCACTTGTTGGGCGCAGCTTTCATAAGCGCATTGGGCAACGCTCAGTTTTTTGACGGCGGCCAGCGTTTGCTTCGTTGCGTTATCGAACCGCTTGAGCAATTGCGCGCGGTCGTCTTTGGACATCGTCGCGCTGGGGGTTTGCGCTCGCGCCGCCAGACTGGCGATCACGAAGCAACACAGCCCCAGCAGTAAACGAATTTTCGAGTTGGTGTAAGTCATGAATTCTTCCTTGCTCAATGCCGGTCGGCGTGAAACATCCAGCGGACGCCGACCGGCATTGAG
>JABFSD010000960.1 GCA_013140935.1 Acidobacteriota bacterium | reverse complement strand
GTTGTAAGCGATGATGTGAACCTTTTCGCCCCAAACCAGCGCGCGCGTCATCGCCACCCACGTAGCGTCGAGCGAGTTACGGTAAGACGACCCGTAAGTATATTGATGCGGCCATTGCAACCAGGTGCCTTCGTGCGGATCCGCTTCGTCGGGCATCCGCCCCTGAATCGTTTGCGCCTGTGCCACCGGAACCAGGGTGATGAACATCAGCAAAACCATGCCCAGCCAAAAATTCGTGCGATTCGTGTTCTGAAAGAACTTCATAGATTGTTACTGTCTCCTGTCGAAAAAAAAGTGAATGAACTGGTGGCGAATCATTGCGCCATCAGCGCCGCACGGCGTTTCCGTGCCTGACGAGAGACAGCTTAGGCACAAGCCTGACCCCGTTCGCTCAACCTTACCCGTTCGGACATGAAGTTTTGTCCGCTACGGTAAGTTTGTTGACTGCCAAAGACTTAGCCGCAAATTTTCAAAGACCGAACTTATAAGTCCGCACGTTTCAGCCCGCTTCGCTCACTTTGGCAAGCTGTTTTTTGAATTCCGAAGGCGTCATCTGTTTATGTTTTTTGAAAACGCTGTTGAAAGTGGATTTGGAATTGAATCCCGCCTCAAAGGCAATCGCCAGCAAGGTCAGATGATCTTTCTTCGGGTCGGCCAGCAACCGGCTCGCCGCTTCGACGCGGTAGCCGTTGACGAAATCGTAAAAATTCTTGCCCAGCTTTTCGTTGATGATTTGCGAAAGGCTGTTGGCGGAAATCCCCAACGCTTCGGCTACGTCGCTCAGTTTTAGTTCGCCGTTGAGATAAAGTTTTTCTCCCTCCATCAAGCCTAGCAACCGCGCCAAACCTTCGTCAGCCTGCGGTTCGGTCAAAGCGGATTTGGCGTATTTCTCGCGTGGCGGTTCGCTTTCGCTGAGGGTGACTGTCGGCGCATTCCCCTCACTGACCGGCGTGAAGATCGCAGGCTGGCGCAAGCCCATATAACCAATCGCGTAAATCAGCGAAGCGCACAACAACAAGATGAAAGTGACGGCCTTGTCATAGGCGACCCATTGCTGACTCACAAAGAAATACAAAAAAATATCCACGACGACGATGACGCTCGTCGCCAGCGTCAGGCCTTTCAACCAATTCAGATTGATGCGGTCGAGACTCGAAAACGTCTCTTCAATCCTGCGGCGATGTTGTCTGAGCAAAAACAGCGTTGCGATGAGATAAGCCAATTCATGCAAGGCGCTGGCGAGTTCGATCTGACCGCGCCGCTCTGCTGTGAGAAACGTCGTCGCGCCCGCAGGCAGTGCTTGCAAGCCTTCCGAACTTAGCTTGACTGCCACGCTTTGCGTGAACAGCGCGGGCGTATAAACAATCAACACGAGCAAGCACGGCAGGAAGTGAACCAGCCATCGTTGATTCGCGCTCGCGTCAGGCTGCGTCAGCAACAGCGCATACCAATAGAGCAACGGCCCATAAAGAAAAAACAGCGCGTCGTTGAATCCGATCAGCCAATGGTAGTCGGTGACGCGCGGCGAGGCGTAAAGCGTCTCCAACCCGATGTCGAGTGCGTAACACAACACCAGTGCGGCCAAAAATAAATTCGCCCGACGATGGCTGGTGCGGTGCATCAGCAGGAACAGGAATAACAACACCCCTTGCAGCATCGCCGCCAACGCCGCTACGTTCCAGATCGTCAAGGAAGCATCTATCACTCGGTAAT
Source organism: Acidobacteriota bacterium (assembly GCA_013140935.1). Lineage (GTDB taxonomy): Bacteria > Acidobacteriota > Blastocatellia > RBC074 > RBC074 > JACPYM01. The sequence continues at coordinate 4,810 of JABFSD010000960.1, read as the reverse complement.
TTTCTCGTAGCAAATTATTGCGTCTGACCGCTATCCGCGCCTGCTGAAGTGTTGATCGCTTTTATTTCGGCAGGTCTACGATCTCAATCCAGATCGGAGCCTTGCCCATCGCGTAATCTTTCAGCTTGGTCAGCTTGCCGGTGCTTTCGATTTTGTAACTCGACATTCGATGCGAACGCTGTCCGGCTAAGAACAAATAACGTCCCGATGAATCAATGCTAAAAGCGCGCGGTTGCGTTTCGGTCGGGATGATTTCGATCAGCGACAACGTACCGTCAGCAGGCGCAACCTTGAAGCAAGCCAGCGTATTCGACGTGCGTTCAGAAGCGTAAAGAAACTTGCCGTCGGGCGTAATGTGTAGGTCAGCCGCCGCAATGCGTCCGGTCGTGCCCGGCGGTAATCCGCTGACGGATTGTTTCTCTTTGAGTTCGCCTTTCGCCGCATCCCAATCAAAGACATGCACCGTCGCGTCTAATTCGCCCAGCAGATAAACGAGCTTGCCGTTCGGATGAAAAACGAAATGGCGCGGGCCGGTCTTGGCTTTAACTGAAACTGACGGTGGCGCGTGCGGTTCGAGCTTGCCAGTCTTGGCGTCGAACTTGAATACGTTAAACAGATCATTGCCCAGCGTAGCCACTAGCACGAAACGATTCTGCTTATCCGGCATGATCGAATGTGCGTTGGTGTGATTGGGGAAAACCTGTTGCGTAGCTCCAACGATGCCGTCTTTGCCAATCGGGCTGACCGTGAACTTGTGTCCGGGATAAGAAGCCGCGAACAAATAACGTCCTGTGCGGTCAGTCGAAATGAAAGGCATGCTGTCAGCCAGCGGCCCGCTGCCAACGTGCTTCAACTTGCCGCTTTTCGCTTCAATCGCAAACGTCATGACAGCTTGCGGTTCGCCGCGCGTCGCCACATACAAAAACCGTTTGTCAGGACTGATTGCCAACGGCGTAGACATTCCCGCTTTCACTACGCCGGGAATCGGAACCGTTTCAACCAACGTCAACTCGCCGGTCTGCCGATTAAGTTGATAAACGTAAATGTCGTTGCTTTCGGTATGGCTGACGTAAACCACCGTCGCCGCCAATGCAGGCACAGCCAATGCGCCAACGATTACGGCCAGCGCAAAGAATTGAAGCCATGATTCACGCATTATGTTGCTTCTCCTTTTACCTTCTTCAGCGCGACGGCATTCATGCAATAACGCAATCCGCTGGGCGGCGGGCCGTCGGGAAAGACGTGGCCCAGATGCGCTGCGCATACGTTGCACACGGTTTCGACGCGCACCATTCCGAAAGATTCGTCAGCGTGATAAGCAATCGCGTTTTCCTTAACCGGTTGCGTGAACGAAGGCCAGCCCGTACCGCTCTCGAATTTCTCGCTTGCGTCGAACAGCAACTCATCGCAACCCACACAGGCGTATAAACCCGGCTCGAACAGGCTGCACATCTGCGAACTGAAAGGCCGCTCCGTGCCGTGTTGGCGCGTGACGTAATACTGCTCCGGCGTCAATTGCGCGCGCCATTCGTTCTCGGACTTGGCGACTTTGCGTTCCGTTTCGAGATTGCCGTCGCGGGCAATCCGCAATACATCTGACCATTTCAACATCAGCGTTTTCCTCTCGTGAAAATTTATGATTCCGCTTTTTCAGCCATTCTCATCATCGTCGTCTGGATCACCGCGATAACTTTGCGCTCGCCGTTTTGCACCGCAAAGACTTCGCCATTGCACACCGACAAGGTCTTGCCCGCTTTGACGACCCGCCCGACCGCGATGAATTTTTCGCCGCGCGCCGGAGCCATGAAATTCACCTTGTATTCCACCGTCAGCACGCCGGAACCGGGCGGCATCAAGGTATAAGCCGCAAAACCGCAAGCGGAATCTACGATGGTGGTAATGACGCCTGCGTGCAAATAGCCGTGCTGTTGCGTGAGATCGTGGCGAAAGTCTACGCCCATCTCGACCTGTCCGGGCGTGACGCTGATGAGGTAGGCTCCCAGATTTTGCATGATGCCTTGACGCGCGAAATCGCGGGTTACTTCAGTGGCGTAATTTGGATTGGCAGGTTCGGTCATAACTCATTTCACTCTTTTTCGCGGCTTACCCGACTTCTTACGAAAGAGGACGTGGTTGGCATCTGGGTCGAGTTCGACAAGGCAACCTTGAAACAATTCCGTGCCGAGCAATCCATCGTCGGCATCCGTCGCTTGAATGCGAACTTCTCGCGCTTGCCCAAACCAGACGATCTCTCCGAGATGAACTCCGGTTTCCACGACGGAACCATCGGCTAACACAGAGAACATCGTGCCGTCGTCAGGTAAGCCAAGCTGAAGAATCAAAGGCTTCGGCAAAACGAGTTCGCCGTTGAAGCCGGAATCAACGATTAGGTCGAGCTTCTCACCTGTCTCCATCACCACTGCCAGATGAGGCGAAAGGTGTTTATCCCACCAGCCGCGCAAGCGTTGTGTCTGTTTCATAGTGAAAGCGGGATCGGATTTTTGAAGGTGACAGCGGCCTTGAAACCGATTCTGACCAGAAAGAATTTTTTGTCAGGATGCTTCAACCTGGCCTCATGCATCGCCGCTGACATCCGCTCGGCGACAAAGTAATCACCTGAATCCGGTTCGATAGCTGCGAACTTTCCGATGCAGCATGGTTCGAGCAAGGTTTTCAATTTGGTTTCATAGAGGCGTGTAGCTTTGCGTGCAAGCGGCGACATTTTCAGCGGCTTACGCACGGACTTTTTGGTTGACGCAGTACTTTGTTGTCGGCGTTGTTGAACACTCATATTTTTTTACCTCCATCGAAAATGTAGCACGAATGGGCTTATCACCACGCCTATCACTCCCGCGTAATAAAGTTATCCGTGTTGAACAACACCCGCGCCGCCGCTGTCAGCGCCGCCGCTTGCGCTTCGGTCATTCCGGATTTCGTCAATTCTTTATTCACAAGTGACGCCGCAGGCTTAATGGCGAAGCCCTGCACTTGCCGTTCAACATAACTGCGCAACGCGGCGAGTTCCGTCGCATCAGGCGCACGGCTGAAACACAACGCGAACGCATGCTTCAAGCGCGCATCCAACACCGCCGCAAATTCGCCCGGCACATCGCGCACCAGCCGTGCAGCCAGGCCTTGCGCGATTTCTAAAAACGCCGGGTCGTTCGCCAGCGTCAATGATTGCAACGGCGTATTCGACCGTTGCCGCCGCGTACACACCTGCTGGAAATCAGGCGAGTCGAACGTCGTGAACAACGGATAAGGCGCGCTGCGATAAAAGTGCGTATAGAGCGCGCGGCGAAAGCGTTCCGTGCCTGCCGCCGTCATCCAGTTCTTGCGGTTTTGCGTGAAGGCATAAACGCCATCGGGTTGCGGCGGACGTACGCTGGGGCCGCCGATTTTCGCGTTGAGCAAGCCGCTCGCGCTCAAGGCCGCGTCGCGCACGATCTCAGCTTCGACGCGGAAGCGTTCCTGCCGCGCCAACAACAGATTGCGCGGATCGCTTTCGCTTAAATCTTTGCGTGCGTCTGAAGCCTGCCGATAAGTCGCGCTCGTGACGATCAAACGATGCACGGCTTTGAGCGACCAACTGCGTTTAATGAATTCGCTCGACAGCCAATCCAGCAATTCGGGATGCGTAGGCGCAGAGCCTTGCGTGCCGAAATCTTCTTCGGTCTCGACGATGCCGCGCCCGAAATAACGCAGCCATACGCGATTGATCGTGACGCGCGGCGTCAGCGGATTCGCCGGGTCAACCAACCATTTGGCGAGATCGAGGCGCGTGCGCGCTTGGTTGGTTTCAGGTAATTGGGGCGCGATGGCGCTGATGACATTGGGTTGCAACAAGCCTACGGTTTTATCAGGCCGCGTGAAATCGCCGCGCGTGAAAATGTATGAAGGGCGCGGGGCGGCTACGTCGCGCATGACCATCGCCATCACGGCGTTGCTGAGTTGTTCGCGGACGGTGCGTGCTGAGACGAACGCCGCTTTGATTTGCGCTTGCTGTTCGGGCGTACGCGCATTCGCAACGATTTTGAGGGCTGCCAGCAAGGCTGCGCCGCGTGCGTCGTGCGGCGTTTCGGTGGTGACTTCGAGCTTGAAATGTCCGACGCCGCGTCCCGTACCCGCGTCGTGTCGCAGCACGAATTGCACGCGGCGACTGGCGAATTCTTTGGGACGTGCGTAAACAAAGACGGCTTCGTGTGGCGTCTGGTTATTGCCGACGTTGATGCTCCAACCGGTGCGCCGGTCGCCGTCGCTCGCCGCCCGCGCCGGCCAGGCCGATTGTTCATCGTCGGCGAAGACTTCGTTGAAACCGTGCCGTCCGCCTTCCGAATCAATATAAAGCTCGCTCAACGTGAACAGTCCATCGGTCGCCGTACCGGGGCCGTTGTTGGGCAACGCGCTGTTGGGCATCACGGTCAATCGCACGGCGGCGATGCGCGCAGATTCGATGCCCGCCAGAATGCGATAAGCGTCATTCGTCGTATTCGCCGTAATCAAAAACTTATTGTCAGGCAGATGGCGCAATTCGAGATTGGCTTCGGTGTCATATTTGATGACTTCGATCTGCCGCCACGCGACGGGTTTGTTCTCAGCCGTCACCGCCGGATTGCGTTCGAGCCGCGCAATCTCAGTGCGCTCCCATTCGTCTTGCGTGAGCGGGCCGCTCGGCATGCCGCGCCGTGCGACAGGAGCATCCGGTTCCGGTTCGGGCTTGCCGAACATTTCGCCGCGATTGACGAAAACCACCGGGCCTAGATTGTTCACGTCCAGCGTAGAGTTAAAGAACGCGAACATCTGGTAATAG
>JABFSD010000634.1 GCA_013140935.1 Acidobacteriota bacterium | reverse complement strand
CTCAAAGGCCACGGCGGCTTTATTGAAGTAGACAGCCAACTCGGACATGGCGCTGAGTTCCGCGTTTATCTGCCCGCTGACGAAGAAGTCGTTGCCGAACTCGGCGGCGCACCCGTTTTGCTCAAAGCGCCTACGAAAAAACGCAATCTCGTGTTGGCGGTGGATGATGAGCCTACGTTGCTCGAAGTCACGCGCGTGACGCTCGAAACCGCCGGTTATCGCGTGATGGCTGTCAGCAATGGGCAAGAGGCGCTGTCTTATTACCGCCAGAATTATCACGACATCAAACTCGTACTCACCGATTTAGCCATGCCCGGACTCGACGGACTCGCCGCGAGCATCGCCATGCGCAACATCAACCCCGACGTAAAAATTATTGCGACCAGCGGACTGCGGTCGCAATCCAACGTCGAAGACGCTACGCGCGCGGGCGTGCAAGCCGTACTCTGGAAACCCTATTCGGCGGAAGACCTGCTCGACAAAATCGCTGAGGTCATTAAATAAAACTGCTTGTGCCCTGCGGCGCGGCTGCCTACAATCCGCCCCGCCCGAATTGGTAATTCATCCCTTTCACGCACCCCAACCGGCATCATCCATTACATTGGCATTTATTACACCGATATCGGCTTGACCACTGGTTCCTAATCAAGCGTCCCGCATCACACATCTGGAAGAGCGACGTTTAGAGCATGTTCGAGCAACGTTTAGAGTACCGCCTTTAGGCGGAATCGGCGGCCTTAGCCGCCGTGCGGGGGCGGCTAAAGCCGCCTTCCGCCTAAAGGCGGTACTCTAAACGTTCGCTAAATTTTCTTTGAATGTGTTCTCAGCAGAGAGGTAGTCACGTTATGAGCAAACAACGCGCAAAGGTTTTGGTGATTGAACAGGATGCCGCCGCCACCGGCAGCATCGCAGGCATGGCGACGACGCACGCGGGAGCGTTCGATTTTGAATATGTTGATCGCATCTCCGCCGGTCTGGCGCGGCTCGATAACGACGAAATTGACATGGTCTTGCTCGATCTAGCCCTGCCCGGCGTAGGCAGCGTCGAAGGCGTAGCAACCTTCATTCAAGCCCAACACCGCGATGCCGCGTTGCCCGTCGTCGTCCTGACTGAAAATGCCGATGACGCCTTTTGTCACGGCGCGCTCAAAGTCGGCGCGCGTCAATGCCTCGATAAAACCGAACTCGACGCTGACGTGCTGCAAGACGCTTTGCAACAAGTGCTGCAAACGAAAGGAATTAATTTCATCAGCAAATCGCGTTCAAACGGCGTATCCAAACCCGTGAATGGCAACGGCAACGGCCATCACGTCAGCCAGCCTAGCAAAGCACCGACAGGCGCAGCGACCGCCGTCGCCGCGAAGCCCGCGCCGGTCGTTCATCCGCTGACGCGCAAGCCGGTTGCTATTCCCGCCCCCCTCGCTCAAGCCGAAGAGGTGCAATATCGCGCGCTGCTTGATTGCGCGCGCGACGGCATCATTCAAATCGGCCTCAACGATCACGTATCGCTCTGGAGCAAAGGCGCGGAACGCATCTACGGCTGGACGGAAAAGGATGCGCTCGACCAGCCGCTGCATCAGTTGCTGCATCCCGAAGGTTCGGCCAAATACGCGCAGGGCCGCGACGCCGCCGAGAAACACGGCGAGTGGAGCGGCGAAACGCGCCAGCGCACCAAAGACGGACGCGAGATCACCGTCGAAAGCCGCTGGACGCTCGTGCGCAACGAAGCCGGTGCGCCGTCATCGTTGCTCGTCATCAACACCGACATCACCGACCGCAAGCGCATCGAAGCCCACCTGTTGCGCGCGCAACGCATGGATAGCATCGGCGCACTCGCCGCCGGGATCGCGCACGACCTGAACAACGTTCTCGCGCCGATTCTGATGGCGCTGCCCATGCTCGAAAAACTGGTCGAAGACGATCTGGGCCGACGCTGGATCAGCCTCATTCAAAAAAGCGCCGAACGCGGCAAAGGCTTGATCGGACAAGTGCTGACTTTCGCCAAAGGCACGACGGGCGAACAGGCTCCGTTGCAACTCACGCTGCTCATCAAAGACGCCGTGCGCATTCTCAAAGAAACTCTGCCGCGCAGCATCGAAATCGAAATCGCGCTGGACGACGATCCGCCTTATGTCATCGGGGATATGACGCAGCTTCATCAAATGCTGATGAATTTTTGCCTCAATGCGCGCGATGCCATGCCGCAAGGCGGCAAACTCAAACTGGAACTCGAAGACGTGCAACTCAGCGAAAACGATTTGCTCACCCAAGCCGGCGCCGTCCCTGGACGCTTCATTCGCCTCACCGTCGCCGACACCGGCACGGGCATCCCGACCGACATTCTCGACCGCATCTTCGATCCGTTCTTTACGACCAAAGAACACGGCAAAGGCACGGGACTCGGCCTTTCGATTGCGATGGGCATCGCCCGCAGCCACGGCGGTTTTATTGACGTACAAAGCGAAATCAACAAAGGCACGCAATTCAAAATTTATCTGCCTGCCAGCGCCGCCGCCGCCGAAGCCAAAGCCGAAGACGAAGCCGTCGCCGCGGCTGCCGGTCACGGCGAATTGATCTTAGTCGTAGACGACGAAGCCAACATCCGCGAAGTCGTCGAAGCTACGTTGCAAGCGCATGGCTATCAGGTGATTACGGCGGAAGACGGACAGGAAGCCCTCGAAATTTACGCTGAGCGCCAAAGCGAAATTCGCGTCGTGCTGACTGACTTAATGATGCCCAAGATGGACGGCGTCACCGCGATTCGTAAGATGCGCGACCTCAATCCTAACGTACAAATCATCGTGACCACGGGCGTCAAACTCTCCGGCCAACACGCCGAAGCGAATAAGTTGGGCTTCGGCGTCTTTCTCGCCAAGCCTTATACGGTGGAACAGTTGTTGGGTACGCTCGAAAGCGTGCTGCGCTAGCCGGAACAAGCGCCTAAGGTGACTGCTATAAACGGACTGCCGCTGCGCCATCATCGGCTTGCTCGCTTTTCCGCAGCCGTGTTACAAGATGGCTTCCTTCCTGCCTTCACAACCTTAGATTTCAACAGGAGCTTTCTTATGGCGAACGATGCAACGCCTCTTTTATTGCTGAACGAAAACGACAACGTAGCTATCGCGCGCTTGCCCATTACCGCAGGCGCAGCGGTGAGCGTGAATGGTTTTCAGGTCACCGCGCTCGAAAACATCGCGGTCGGCCACAAGCTGGCGGTGAAACCGATTGGCACGGGAGCGCAGGTGACGAAATACGGCGAGTCTATCGGCAAGGCGACCGAAGCGATTGCGGCGGGCGGCTGGGTGCATACGCATAACGTCGCGCCGGAATTTGCCGGGAAGGGCTATCAATATGAGTTCGCTACGCGCTCGTTGCCGACGGAATATTTTCTGCCAGAAGAGGCGGGCACGTTTATGGGCTACCTGCGCGAGAACGGCGACGTAGGCACACGCAACTTTGTGGCGGTGATTGCTACGTCAAACTGTTCGAGCCACGTGGCGAGTGAAATTGCCGAAAGCTTCAAACACATAACGCCCGAAACGCATGGCATTGACGGCGTGGCGGCGTTTCCGCATCAGGACGGTTGCGGACATTCAGAAGGCGAAGACACCTGGCAACTCGAACGCACCATCGCGGGCATGATCTTTCATCCCAACGTAGGCGCGGTGTTGATCGTCAGTCTCGGTTGCGAAGTCAATCAAATCGCCAAATACCTGCACACGGCGCAACTCGGCCAACAACATTTTCGCAAAGGCAAATTGATCGTAGGGCTGGAAATGCAATCAAGCGGCGGTACGCGCGAAACCGTTGCGGCAGGCGTCAAACAAGTCGAAGACCTCATTAAACATTGCCAAACTTATAAACGTACGCCGCAACCCATCGGCAAAATTCTGCTGGGCTTGAATTGCGGCGGGTCGGATGCTTTCTCTGGCGTGTCGGCGAATCCTTCGTTGGGATACGCGAGCGACTTGCTGGTGCGCAGCGGCGGCACGGCAGTGCTGGGTGAAATCCCTGAATGCATGGGCGCGGAGCATTTGCTCACGCGCCGCGCGGCGAGCGAAGCCGTTGGGCGCAAAGTCGTAGACGTAGTGAATTGGTATCACGATTATCTCGGCAAGTTCGGCGGTAATTTCAACGACAACCCTTCGCCGGGCAACAAGGCGGGCGGTATTACGAACGTGTGTGAAAAGTCATTGGGCGCGGTGGCAAAGGGCGGTACGACGGCGTTGACCGGTGTTTATGCTTATGCCGAGCGCGTCACGACGCCGGGCTTTGCGTTGATGAATACGCCGGGCTATGACCCGGTGTCGGTGACGGGCATCTGCGCGGGCGGCGCGAACGTGATGTGCTTCACGACGGGGCGGGGAACTGGCATCGGCTTTCCCGTCGTGCCGGTGATTAAGATCGCTACGAACTCGCGCATCGCCAAAATCATGCAAGACAACATTGACGTGAATGCCGGTCGCATCGTGGACGGCGAACTCACCGTGCCTGACGTAGGCCGTGAGATCTTCGATTTGATTTGTCGCGTGGCTTCAGGCGAACGCACGAAGAGCGAAGAACTCGGCCATCAGGAATTCGTGCCGTGGCGCATCGGGCCGGTACTCTAAGCAGGTGAGCCGTAGAACAAGATGTCATCTTGTTCTACGGCTCACTGCGATTCGCATTCGACCAAAGCAAAAGCCGCAGAAAGGATTTCCCTTTTTGCGGCTTTTGCTTTTGGCCTGATTGTTAATCGAACTTATTGGTTGATCGCAGCGGGCACGGTTTGCGTCGCAGCTTCTTTGCGCGCGATTTGCAGTTCGTCCCAATACTTGAAGACGAAAGTTTTCATTGCCTTGTGGCCCCAGCGCGTATAGAAGTCGAAATCCTTCATTTCGTCGTAAGCCTTCTCGACATCCCAACCTTCAAAGGTCATACGATAAACCGCCGTCATGATGCCAGTGCGATGGCGTCCGCCTTTGCAATGCACGTAAATCGGAAAGTTACCTTGATCTTTCACGAGCGCGAGAAACCGTTGCACGGTTTCCTGCGGCGGGATTTTGGTGTCGCTCATCGGCACGTTGATGTAATTCATTCCGGCTGATTCAACCTGCGTCTTGGCGTAACGCTCCGTCTCGTCGCGCAAATCAATCACGGTTTTCACACCGAGCGCGGCGAGTTGCTTATATTCAGATTCTTTGGGTTGCGCGCCGCGAAAGTATTGTCCGGTCACTTGTCCGAAGTTTTTGATTTGACACTGTTCGGGCGTAAGCGTCGGTTTGACCGTCGCCGGATTACCTTCGGCAGGCAGGTTCGCCAGAATGTTGCCGTTGGGCGTTTGCGTAAAGGCCGCAGTCGCTAAGAGCGTGGCAAACGTAAAAGCCATCAACCAAGAGCGGCGGTAGGTACAGGCGGATGCACTCTGTTTCATAAATCACCGTTGAGTTTGCCGATTCGTCAATCTGTCGTTGTCTTCACCGGCAGTTTATTCAATTCGTCCGTGATGGTGTTCTTATCCGAAAGCACCGTCAATGAACGCTCAGACTGAACGTTCATTGATACGGTAACAGGAAAGCATCTGGATGATAGTGATTGGGAAGAAAGATGTCTAGCCAAAACCTGTCGCGGCATAACCAAAGAAAAATCCTGTCATGTTCGCGCCAAGAGCATTCAAATGTGAGGTATTTCGTCACACGTGCGACAGACTTCATCGGCGGTCATGGCGCAATCGCCGCCTGGCAGAAAGTCGGAACGAAAGCCTCACACGTCGCCGAGAACATCAACGTCAGGTGTATTCATGCAAACTGGCCTAAGTTTCGCAGTGAAACTTAGGCCAGTCGTAAGGTCTCGATAGTTCAGGCTGAATCAGCTCTGATGTTCAGGATGCGTACAGCCCTTGAACTCTTTCAGGTAAGTGTTGCCTTTGTATTTCAATTCCTGATGGATGCCGATCTTCGAGGTGTAATAACCGTCAATCGTCATGTTCTTTATGCTCTTGAAAAACTTTTCTTCCGTCGTAGTCGGCTTCATCTCGTTCTTGCTGATTTCGGTGAGCAGCGCGATTTGCTGATCTTTCGTCGCTTTGACATACGCCGCGTTGAATTTCGATTGACTCATTTGGTTTACGGCGCTGAGTCCGTCGGTCCAGTTCTTTTTAGTTTCGGCGGGCGACTCGCCGATCATCAGGTCAATGAATTGCGGCACTTCGGCCGCGAGCGCGCCGGGCGAATTCGCGTCGGTCGGAATGATGTGTTCGGAGATTACGCCGATGAGCGCCATCTGTTCAGCGTTGAAAAACTTGGGTTGCGCGGCGGCCTTCGCTTGTGTGCCTGCTGCGCCGTGTTTGGTGTGGTCGTGGTCTTCGGCGCGAACGGTTTGTCCGAGAATGGGTAAGGTGGCTCCGATAGCCAAGCCTTTCAAAGCATCGCGACGGGTTACGTTGGTTTGATCTGACATTGCGGCGATCTCCTCGATGAGTTGATGAGTAGGGCAGGTTACGAACCTGCCCTACCGAACATGCTTACTTTTCTTCTTTGTAATCGGCGAGCCAT
>JABFSD010000856.1 GCA_013140935.1 Acidobacteriota bacterium | reverse complement strand
GTGACGGTGAACGTCGCCACGGTGATTGCCAACGTAATGATAAGCCAGGTTCGTTTCGTCATGATTTTGCCTCTCTAAAAAGTTGAATAGGAATCATTAGAGCTATGGGAGCTATGGGAGCTATGGGAGCTATGGGAGCTATGGGGAGATTAAGGATTGACCCGAAAATAAAACTGCCAAATCGCCGCTCACCGCAGAGGCACAGAGGTCTCGCGGAGTTACCGCAGAGAAGAGGAAAAGAAATTTCTTTTCTCCTCTGCGGTAACTCCGCGAAAGCCTCTGCGCCTCTGCGGTGAAATGGCACTCTTAATTTCGAGCCGTTTCTAAGCATTGTCCCATTGCTCCTATGACTCTCATAACTCTCATCGCTCACATCGTTAAGTCGCCTGCAATTCCATTAACGTAATCTCCGGCGAACAGCCATAGCGCAACGGCACCACCACCGTACCCAATCCGCGATTCACATAAATTTGCGTATCGTCCACTGCCGCATAACCGCGCAATAAACGACGGCTGCGACGTTGCAGCCAACGTCGTCGTTCGGGGCGTCCGGTGAGCAAGCGCCAGTTGATTTGTCCGCCATGCGTATGGCCTGACAACACGAGATCAATTTTGGCGCGGGCGGCTTCGCGGATGATCGCGGGGTTGTGCGAGAGCAGGATGCGCGTCTCGTCTTCCGTCGTACCCACGAGCGCCGCCGCGAGGTCGTCGCGCTTGACCACCATGTCGTCAATGCCGAGCAACTTGATGTGGGCATCCTGATGGTGAACGGTGACGTGTTCGTTGATGAGTACGGTAATGCCTGCGTCGCGCAAGGCGGCGGCCATGCGCTCGCCGTCCGTCCAGTGGTCGTGATTGCCGAGAATGGCGAACACGCCGAGGGGCGCACGCAATTCACCGAGAGCGCGCGTTACCCCGGGAATGTATTCGGGCGAGTGCGATATGTAATCGCCTGTGAGCGCGATCAAATCGGGTTGCAAGGCGTTGGTGTAATGCACCGCTTGCAGGATTTCAGCTTCGCTCAAGAACGGGCTGTGATGGATGTCGGAAAGCTGTGCGAGTTTGAGTCCGTCGAAGGCGCGCGGCAGTTTGGATAGACGAATGGGAAAGCGCGTGACTTCAAAGTGATGGGCCTCGATGGCGGCAGTCGTCACAAGGGCGCGCAACTGTTGCCGCAAGAGGGGGCGATGGGTGCGCCGATTACGCAGGCGCGTCAAAACATTTTGTTTCATCCAGCAATCACTCTCCCGAAAGCACGCTTCAGCACGGCTTTCGGTGGGGGGAGAAAGCAAAACTTACGGGGTCTTGTTTCTCTGATGTGGTTATGGGGTATGCGTGGAATTGTTTCAAAGGGTCTCAGTTGATGCGGCGGATTATACGCAGCGCGCGGAGAGCGAGCAATACGTTGCGAAGAAATCGGCGGCTTTGCGCCAATCGAATCCGTAGACCTGTTGGATGAGCGGGAAGTCTTTGTTGTCAGAGATGACGGTGACGCTGTGCTGATGGGCGGTGACGGCGATGAGTACGTCGCGGATGAGGCTTTGTTTCTTGTCGTTGCCCCGGGCGGGGCGCTTGCCGGTAATAGCGCGTCGAGCGTGAGCAGGCGATGCATCACGAGTCCGGCAGTCTCTCAGGCGGCGAGGTCGGGTATGAGTAGTTTTCCTCGCTTTCGGTATTCGGCAGCCATTCCTCGCCATTGAAGTAAGTCCTTACGATCTTCTGCACCCGCCATGAATTCCTGCATTACGACTGCCGAAAACCAGCCGGGCTTGGGCCGCCTTTCCATTTGCCGCCCATAGCTGATCTAAACTGAAGTGTCATAGAGAAAGGTGGTGGTGATCACTTACGCGCTCCTCAGCGCCGATGAAGCGGTTCTTTGGTTGATGACCGGTAACCGTGCAATTTAGCTTAACGGCGCTCTTGTTTCTGACGGTTGTTTTATTCACGCTCTTACTCGTTAGGGTCGTTGGCATCATTCAAACTCCTTCAAACTCCTTTCGCCGTCAGCATAACGCAACGTCCTGATTGTCGCTGAGGCAGATATGCTTAAACAAAAAAACAGGCAGGAGCCGGTTGTTCACCAGTTCCTGCCTTTCCAGTTAGACCCACAATTCGCAGCGCTTCAGGCGTAAGTTAGGTTACGCCTGCTTCTGCTTCTGACGGAAGGAGACCGAAAATCTTTGGAATAATCTTTAGGATAATTGGGCGGGTAATCGGACGCATGCGGGGCGTAAGTGGTCTCGCCGATCCACGTCGCCCAGGCATCGCGGTCAATCGCGTATTGCCCCATCAACCAAAAGTCTGAACCGCTCGGATCAAGCGACGCGCTGCTGCACGCGCTCCAAACCTGACCGCCGGGAACCTTGCTCTGTTTGAGCAAGGCGCTGGTTTGCAACGTATTCAAGCGGTCATTGGCGCGCCGTCCCGTGAAACAAATCGCGGGATTGTCATAAGGCCCGACGCGGTTAAAGACCAACATCAGGCGGCTGTGCCGATCCACCATTACGGCGGGACAGAAGTAATGGTGGTGGCGCTGCCCGAAAATCCCCTGTTGCGTCACCGAACCGGTGAGAGGATTGATTTGAAGCCAATGGATCGCTGCCACATTCGTGTCTCCCCCCCAATTTGCAGACACCGAATGCGCTGTCCACAGCGACCCATTTCTGAACACTACGTTGCCTAACCGCGTGTCGCCCGTCTCGATCTCGCGCCCCTCGCCCGTTCTTCCATTAGGCGCGATTCGATATGACAGCGTGGCTACGTGCTTGCGCGCGAGTTGCGGCGGCATTCGTAGTGGTTGCGTGATGCTCCAGACAGTCATTGACTGACCATCTTGTGTAGCGTTGACGAAATGTTGCACGTCGGTCGAACCGAAGTTCGAGGCCGGTTGCAGCCCGAAAGCAACCGTGCCGTTTTGATTACGAAAGTCCCAGTAATCCCACCCGTGCAAGGGTGCGCCCGCATAAGCCTCACGCTTGTAAAGAACCCGAATCTTGCTATGACTGAATCGGCCCTGATCGCCGAACATATTGGCCGACAGGTAAATGGCGGAATTGTCCGTCGCCAAACCCAGCCCATCCGGCCAATTCGTAGTCTTGATTGCTCCGTCCATTGCCGCATCGAGCGACCACACCCACCACCCCTGGAGGGGGTCGCTCGATTGCGAAACCGCTAACAACAAGGAGGAGCGAAACCGATTGACCTCGCGCGCACAGGCGGCTAGCAGCCATACGCCGCGCTGATGGTCGAACATTACTTTGGGACTATAGATCGTCGCGCCCTGACTCACGGGCGCAAACCAGTCTTTCAATTCGCCGTAAAGCAACTGCCGCCCGGCGCGATCAAACACAGCACAAGCCGAATTGACCGCAATCATTAAATGGTTACTGCTGACGGCGAGGCAGCCTTCCGGCGGTGTCCAGCCCGTGTCTTGCACACCGGCGAACGCACTCGGAACGTGAATATTGGGGATGCCCGTCGGGCCTGTACTCGCTTCCGAGTTAGGCCCGACGGTTGGCGTATCGGCCTGTTGGTAGCGCGACCGACGTGTTGCAGGGGCAACAAACTGTAGCGCCTCGGCTTTGAGGCGACGAAACTCTTGCGCTGGTTCAATTCGGCCTACGGGAGCAAGACGGCGTTCGCTCATCTTGCATTCATACCGCGCCGGTAATTGCTGCGCATTGAACGAAGCGGGCCGGGCTGAAATCACCGTGCGCATACCTTTGCATTCCGGCGTATTGATGATCTCTTGTCGCTTCAGGCTTTCCATAATCCGTGTCCATTCCTTTGCCCCAGCCTAATTGTCGCTCGCGGGTACTGCTGCGGGCCTTATTTTCAAGTTCGGGTTTTACGATAACGACTCAATCGCTGCCTTTGATCGGGATGCCCCTTTCAGGTTTTGATCGCTGTCAACGACTGAGCCGTTATTCCCCCCAAAACTTAGTGCGTCAGTTTTTCTCGCCCGACGCAGGTATATGAATACATAAAGTTTTGAATTCGATCATCGTACAGCACACTGGTTTTTCGTTTTTTAACATAGGTGATGGTGACTAATTTTTAGAACTAGGCACTTGATGACTATTCATTAAATAGGAGATGAGAGTGAGATTTCTCGTGGGCTAGGTATGTGCACCTATGGGTGCAATGGCAGGGAAAAGCAAAAGGGCGAGAGGAAAGTATCCTTTTCCATCTCACCCTTGCTGATGAACCTGATGACCGATTCGCGTTAGTCGTCTGAGGGCGGATTGAAATGCACGTGAGGCATGTAATAAGCCGGGCGCTGAGGCCGTTGCGCCCGTGCCAGCGCTTCAGCTTCGGCGTAGCGTTCCTTATTAGTGCGTACCGTAGCCACTGCGCGTAGAAAGTATTCCGCCGGGGCTTGCAGCGCGTGGCCTTTGATTTTGTCGTAAGCGTAAAGCGACTTGCCGTCTTCGACCAATCGTTTTAGATCAGCGCCGGTGAAGCCTTCGGTCGCGGTGACGAGTGGCGTGCGTTCAGTGGCAGCCAGTACGGGCGGCAGCTTGGGAAAGAGGTCTTGCAAGATCGCGGCGCGCGCCGCCTCGTCAGGCAGCCGCGTTTCAAGCCACAACTCGATGCGGCCTGAACGCACCAGCGCCGGCGGAATCTTGCTCACATCCATCGCCGTCATCATCACGCATACACGCCCGGCGCTGTTGCCTTCCAGGCCGTCGAGCATCGTCAGCAAGTAACGATATAACCCCGTCTCATCATCGCTCTCAAAAATCACGTCGCTGTCGTCAATGAAGATAATCGCCGGAGCATTCTGTTTAGCCACCTCGAAAACTTGCTGAATCCGTTCGTAAAAGTTGTTCGTGCCCGCGATGAAGGTGCCGTCAATCAAGAGGAACTTGCTGCGCAACCGATGGGCGAGCGCCTTGCCGATGGTGGTCTTGCCCGTCCCCGGCGGCCCCGCGAGCAATACGCCGCGTTTGGGTTTGAGGTCGTATTCCTGGGCAAGTTCGTCGTGTTCGAGCGGCAGAATGAGGTTGGCTTCGAGACTTTGAATGATGTCGTCAATGCCTTTGAGTTCGTGCAAATTGACGGCTTGCACTTCGTCTAGATCAACGTTGCTCGTCAATTGCTGTGCACGCAGGTAATCAATGAAAGCCGTCGTATTCAATTCGTCATCCTGCTGAAACCACAAGCAGGCGTAACGCAACTGATGCGCATTCAGCTTGGGCGCGAAGCGATAGATTTTGGCGTAATCGAGCCGCGCGGCTACGTCAGGGTTGAGATAAGCGCGACAGAGAAATTCGTAATCAGCCGTCTCGAATTTGCCGATGCTCACGTCATAAGAGCGTTCTGCCAGCGCGTGCGCCATATTGCCGTTCCCGGTGACGATGAGCTTCTTATTTGCGGCAATCGCATAACTGGCGAGCATCATCGCGGGGGCTTCAAAGAAACTCATGCGTTGATAAAAATGGTTGCAGCAAAACGGATTGTAGAGCAGGTGAAAGTCGTCAACGATCACCGTGTGGTGTTGCAACAAGGCGTCCATCACTAATTTGCCGAAGGTTTCTTCGAGTGCATAAGGGTGGCGCGATTGCATCGCTTCCATGAAATCTTTCATGTTCAGCAAACTGCCGCCATGTTCCTGTTGCAGCCGCTTGAGCAAGCTGGTCTTGCCTGCGCCGGATCGTCCGTAAAGCACAAACACGTTGCCTTTCGGCAAACTGTTCAATAGTTGATCGTAACTCGCTTGTTGTTGAGGGCAGAGTGTCAAACTCATGGCAGATCGTCATCCTTTCGAATATGAGGTGAATGGTGAAGGGATGCGTGAAGTTGCGGTTAGCGCTTGCGCGTAATTTTCTTGCCGAGCATTTCGCGGAAGCGTTTGAGCGCGGTCTCGTCTTGGAAAGCGCGTTTGGGAAGATAGTTGAAGCTCTCACCATAGACCAGCAAAAAACCGTCGGTGCTTTCGAGCCAGCTTTCATAATAAGTCCACGGCAGATTCGATTCGATGTGTCCCATACGAAAGGCAATGCTCTGTTCATCGAACGCAATCGTTTGCTCAGTGCGAAATAATGGCTCGCGTTCCCAACGGGTGCGAAAGGCGCGCGCGCGCAGCGGATGCGAAAGCAACGCCACGGCAATGCCGGTGACGAAGAGCGCGATGCTGAGAGCGACATTGCCCAGCACAATCCACGAAGCCGCACCCAGCAAAATCAAAATGCCGCCGACCTTTTTATCCGTAGACAAGCCGGTGCGCTGCTGGCGCTGGAATTCCATCGCGGCGTAATATTCATCGCGTTGTAAGAAGAAGTTCAGGTTGATGCTTTCCGTCATACTCATCATTGCGCCGCCTCTCGATAGCCCAGCCGCGTGCGGGCGCTCAAATCGTTTTGTTCCAGTTCGACGCGAATCGTACGCCAGCGCCCTTGCGTGCGCGTATTCCCCGGTTCATACGTCAGCGTATATTGGCTATGCAGTTCGTCAATCAGTTCCGTGAAAATACGTTTTAATTTGTAGCGCGTCGTCAGCAAAAAAAATCCGCCTTCGGTCGTGATGTAACGCCCGCCGGATTCTTCAGAAAGC